>NZ_JAEMQB010000026.1:0-4315 GCF_022759015.1 Tibeticola sp.
CCGAAAACCGCCCCTCAAAGCTCATGATCGAGTCGAATGCCAAAGAACCGCAGATCAGCGTGGTCATGGGTGAAAATCCAATGAGGGCAGGTCCCCCGCTCAGAGGCTGAGAGGGAATTGGGCGTGCCCGAAGGGGCGCCCCAAAACGCGCCCGAGTAGGCGCAAAGCACAGCCGTAGCTCCGGCTACGGCGCGCATTTGCAACGCCCTCGGGCGTGTTTTGGGGCGTCAAAGCGGGCATGACCAATTCCTTCTCAGCCTCTCAGAGGTAAAAGGTCAGCACCCGGTAGCCTGCCAGCGGACGAGCCGCACCGGCCCCGGCGGCCATCTCGAACACGATCCCGCCGCTCCAAGTCTCGGCAGCGGGCAAGGTGCGCGGCGCACCCAGGTCCTGGGGCGACAGCACGCGTCGCAGCGTGATCTGATCGCGCTCGTCGGTCAGCGTCAGTTCGACCCACGGCATCTGAACGTCCACGGCTGCGGTGTTGCGCAAGGCCAAGCGCAATTCATATTGGGCTCCGCGGACCTGGCGAATTCCCGAGGCTTCGATCAAGACCGCATCGGGAATTCGGGGCGAGTCGATCGTGCAGCCCAGCGCGAGACACAAGCGCTCCATCCCGACTCGAACGCCGGGATCGATGGCGGCCAAGCGATCCCGTTGCTGGACCGCCACCTGCAGCGCGAGCAGTAGCGCCAGGAACAGCGCAAGCACCCGGAACCCCCAACGAACCCAAGGTCGATTCCAACGCGCGGCACGCTGCGCTTGACGGACGAACGAAGGGACGGGCTCAGGCTCAGGCTCAGGCTCAGGCTCGCCGATGCTTGGACTCGGTTCAGAAGCGGTGTGTGGGAAGGAACCGAGTGCGCCCGTCGGCGAATCCGGTTCAGGGATCGCGTCGCTGGCGACGAGCGTCACTTCGTTCAGACGGGCGCGCGCATCGAAGGCTTCCCCGCATTGCCCGCAACGAACCCAACCGTCCGCGATGCGAAGCTGGTCCGCGACGACCCGAAAGCAGGTGCCGCAGGCCGGGCATTGAGTCATCTGGCTCTTGCTCATCGGTGCAGACGTCCGATCCTGCTGCATGCGCTCGCCCTTGGCTCTGCTTCAGGCCCGTGCCGTCATGAGGATCCAGCCGTCTTCCTCGTCAGCCACGTGCAGCGAGAGGTAGGGGGCATAGGCATCCTTCAGCTCGTCGGCCTGGCGCTGCAAGATGCCTGCCAAAACCAAATTGCCTCCCGGAGCGACCAGCCGACTCAGCAAGGGTGCCAGAACCTTGAGGGGCGTGGCCAGGATATTCGCAACGACGGTTTCATAGGGTCCGCTTGCCGCCTCCGGCGCACCCGCGTTGAGTTCGACGCGATTGGACTCGGCGTTGAAGCGGGTGGCCTCGATCGCTGCAGGGTCGATATCGACGGCTTCGACCCGCGTGGCGCCATGCATGGCCGCGGCAATGGCGAGAATGCCGGAACCGCAGCCATAGTCGATCACGTGTCCAAGCTCGCCTTCATGGGCCGCGATCCACCGCAGGCACATCCGGGTGGTGGGGTGGGTACCGGTGCCAAAGGCCAAGCCCGGGTCGAGGCGGATCGCACGCTGGGCTTGCGGAGGTACTTCGTGCCAGGTGGGCACGATCCAGAAGCGATCGGTGATGGATACGGGTTCGAACTGGGACTGCGTGAGCCGGACCCAGTCCTGGTCGGCGATGGCGCGCACCCCGACGATCTCGCAGGCTGCAAAAAAATCCTGCGCGCGCAGCACGGCTGCGGCGTGCTCTGCCTGCTGCCGCTCGGCAAACAGGGACGCGATGCGCGAGCGCTGCCAAGCTTCGCTGGGTGGCGGCAGGCCAGGCTCGCCGAAGAGCGCCCGCTCCTCGGGCGTGCCAGCGTCCGCATCCTCGACAGCGACACTGAGCGCGTCGAGCGCCTCGAGGGCATCGCTGAGGAGCTCGACATGGTCCTCGGGGCAGGTCAGTATGAGTTCAAACATGGCAGCGGCTCGCCGGCGGACACCGGCTCAAAATGGAAACAAGCGTGGGCCGGTCGCTCGGTAGGCCTTCAGCGGGCTTGACGGATGCCGCTGCGCTGCTCCAGCCACTCTTCCAGATAGTGAATGTTCGTCCCACCTGCCATGAATCGCGCGTCGACGAGCAACTCTCGATGCATCGGCACATTGGTTTGGATGCCTTCCACGACGGTTTCGAGCAAGGCCGTTTGCATGCGTGCAATGGCCTGTTCCCGAGTGTCACCGTGAACGATGATTTTGCCGATCATCGAGTCATAGTTCGGTGGAACGAAGTAGTTCGTGTAAACATGGGAGTCGACCCGAACCCCCGGCCCTCCCGGTGCATGCCACATGGTGACCCGACCTGGCGAGGGCATGAACCGGTACGGATCCTCGGCGTTGATCCGGCACTCGATGGCGTGTCCCCGGAATTGGATCTGTCGCTGCGTGAACGGCAGTTTCGCCCCGGCAGCAACCATGATCTGCGTTCGCACGATGTCGATCCCGGTGATGAGTTCGGTCACCGGATGCTCGACTTGTACGCGGGTGTTCATTTCGATGAAATAGAACTCCCCATTTTCGTAGAGGAACTCGAAGGTGCCTGCCCCGCGATAGCCGATTTTCTTGACGGCGGCAACACAGCGCTCGCCGATGCGCTCGATCAATCGACGCGGAATGTCGGGGGCCGGGGCTTCTTCAATGACCTTTTGGTGGCGGCGCTGCATCGAGCAGTCGCGCTCACCGAGATAGACGGCGTTCTTGTATTTGTCGGCGAGGATCTGGATTTCGATGTGGCGCGGATTCTGGAGAAACTTCTCCATGTAAACCGCCGGGTTGCCGAAGGCCGCGCCGGCTTCGGCCTTGGTCATCTGAACGGCGTTGACGAGCGCCGCCTCGGTGTGCACGACCCGCATGCCGCGTCCGCCACCGCCGCCCGCCGCTTTGATGATCACAGGATAGCCGATGCTTTTCGCAATCCGACGGATCTCGGCCGGGTCGTCGGGCAATGCGCCGTCCGATCCCGGCACGCAGGGCACGCCGGCGCGGATCATCGCCTGCTTGGCCGAGACTTTGTCGCCCATGAGCCGAATCGAATCGGCAGTCGGGCCGATGAACTGGAACCCGCTCTTTTCGACGCGCTCGGCGAAGTCGGCGTTTTCGCTCAAAAAACCGTATCCGGGGTGGATGGCCTCGGCATCCGTCACCTCAGCGGCCGAGATGATGGCCGGCATGTTGAGGTAACTGAGCGCGGCCGGTGCTGGCCCGATGCAAACCGCCTCATCGGCCAGTTTCACGTACTTGGCGTCGCGATCGGCCTCGGAATACACCATGACCGCTCGAATGCCCAGTTCGCGGCAGGCGCGCTGGATGCGCAAGGCGATCTCCCCGCGATTGGCGACCAGAATTTTCTTGAACATGCTGGGGCGCCCGGCTCAAGCAATGACCATCAGTGGCTGGCCAAACTCGACCGCCTGCCCGTTTTCGACGAGGATTTCCACCACCGTTCCCGAGCAATCGGCCTCGATTTCGTTGAGGATTTTCATTGCCTCGATGATCCCGACGGTGTCGCCCTCTTTCACGACACTGCCCACCTCGACGAAGGGCGCTGCCCCGGGGCTCGAGGCGCGGTAGAAGGTGCCGACCATGGGCGACTTGACCACATGCCCTGCGGGCGCCGCTGCGGGCTCGGCCGCGGCCGCCGGAGCTGCGGCGGGCGCCGCCGGTGCGGTAGCGACGATCGAAGCAGGAGCCGCACTCGGGGCCGCTGGCACCGCGACCACCGGCGCGAGCGGCTGCGCCTTGACGATGCGGACCTTGCCTTCGGCTTCGGTGATTTCGAGTTCGGAAACATTCGACTCCGAAACCAAATCGATCAGTGTCTTCAGTTTGCGCAGATCCATACCGTCTCCAGTTTTCTGTGACAAAGTGCGCAAATGTACTCGATTTCGCACGATCTTCGGCAAACGTCGCCGAACAGCAGGGAACGGATGCCGCGCCTTCAGCCGAAGAAAGTTGGGCGCGCCGCCACCCCCCGCTTAGCGGGCGCTTGCGTCGACCGGGAGCTGCGCCCAAGCAGCCAGGTCGTCGGGGCTGAGCTTACCCATTTTACGCTGCACCACCGCGCCGTCCCGGTCGAACACGACCGTGTACGGCAGGCCGCCCGTGGCATTGCCCAAGGCCTTGGCCAGTTCCGAGCCCCCGAAGCCGGCAAGAGCGACGGGCAGGCTCAGCGGGCGCTGCGCCAAGAAGGCGCGCACCGCGCTGGGCTGATCGATCGCCAGACCGACCACCGCCCATCCACGAGCCTGTTGCG
>NZ_JAEMQB010000090.1:0-37034 GCF_022759015.1 Tibeticola sp.
CCGTAGTCGAAACCCACCGTCTCGACCCGCTCGAACTGCTCGAGCGCCTGCGCCAGACAGGTGGTCGAGTCCTGCCCGCCGGAAAACAAAACCAACGCCGATTGAAAGCCGTGTTTGCTCGTCATTTTTGAAGTGTTTACCGGATGCCGACGTGAAATGGCGCAAGAATGCTCTCTTTTCATGAGCAATCAAGCACCCGCTGGGTCAAGCCCGAGCGTCTGCACGAAGGCCGACGGACGCGGCCGCAGCAGCCCGCCCGGCCGCCGCAGCACCGTCCCTATGCTCAAAAAACACACCGCCTGCTCGGTTTCGTCCAAGTCGAACAGCCGCCGCAACGCGACCGATTCGAGCGCCTGGCCGCTGGTGAGCGCCGCGCCAAAACCCAGCGCATGCGCCATCAGTTGCATGTTTTGCAGCGCACACCCCAGGGACACCAGCCGCTCGGCGTCACCCACCGGGGGCGACACTTTGCCGTCACCGCGCGCCGGACCGGGCCGATCCGCGCCGAGCCGGACGACCGCCAGCATCAGCTCCGGCGCGTGATGCGCCTTGGCCGCGGCTTTGGCGCAGTCGGCGTCGCTCGCTGCAGCGTCCCGCTCGCGCAGCGCCTGTGCAAACGCGTTGCCCAGACGATCACGGGCTTGTGCGGGCACTCGCACGAACCGCCAGGGGCACAACTGCCCATGATCGGGCGCGGCCGCTGCCGCCCAAAAAATCTGCTGCAACTGATCCGCATCCGGCCCCGGCGCCCCGAGCCAACGCGGCAGCACGGTGCGCCGGCTGTGAATCAAGGCCGCGGCCAGCTCGGCCAGGGGCGGCGCGGCGCCGTCATCCCGGGCGACCATCGGCACGCGCCTGCCCGTACCAACGCAAATGGCGCTGGCCCCACAGCAGCATCACCAGTCCCCAGAGCGCCGCCGCAGCCAGCAGCCACACTCCACCGAGCCTCGGAAGCGCCGCAACGAGCCGGATGAGGACCGCCACCTGCAACAACCAGAACAAGCCCCACACCCAGCCATCGGCGGCGAGCGGGCGGCCACTGTGCCCGCTCGACACCCGCGTGACCATCGCCACCACCAGCGAGCCCAGGCAGCCCATCGTCAGCGCGTGCAGGGCGCCGAGCGGCAGCACCACGTCGTCCAACCACAGCCCGAGACCCCGCGTCAGCCCCGCCAGCGCGAACGCCAGACCCAGCCAGAGAAAACCCAGATGCAGCATGGCGAGCAAACGGTGCCGCAGACTTTGCGCCAGCCCCCACACGACCGCCAAACCGATCAGCACCGCACCCAGCACGAGTTCGAGCACCGCCCGCACCCCCAGCAGCAGCGGCCACGCCGGACCCAAGGCGTCAAGCCAGACCGACATCAGTTCTAGCCCCGCCGCTGCCAGCATCAGCCAAAGCACCCAAAAAGGCCGCCAGACTTCGATGAACGGCAGTACCGCCGACGTGAAAAACGGCAGCATCCGGTGCGCCACGACGACGAACACCGGCACGACGCAGGCCCACAAGCCGCTGAGCAACAGCACGCGTGCGCGTGCATCGTCGCCCGCCAGCAAGGCACCCGCTTCGGCCGCCAGCGCCAGCACCCCAAGGGCCAGCGCGACGCCGATGGCCGTCGCATGCACCCGGTCGGGCACGGCGCTGGCCAAGATCAAGCGCCAGAAGCGCGCCGTGAGGGCCGCGAGCGCCAAAGCCGCGAGCCACAAGCCCGCCGAGGCCCAGCCGACCGACACGCAAGCCCCCACCAGAAACACCGGCCAAGCGAAGGTGTAAGCCAGCAACGGCGCCAACAACTCGCGCGCCTCGGGCCCAGGCACCGCCAGCCACTTCGGCCCCGCCGTGAACAGGAAACCGGCGAAGAACAGCGGCATGAAGCCATAAACCATGATGCTGCCGTGTGCCAGCGTCGGTGAAACCGCCCAAGGCCACGGCTCGGTCCAACCCACACGCTGCGCGAGCACCGCGATCCACCAGCCGCTCGCGACGAGCAGCATCACGGTGGCAAGGAAAAAAGCCAGGCGATGCGGCGCCCGCAACAAGGCCGCCAGCCGCCAGCCCGACGCGCTCGGGTCCGTGACCGGCGGCGGGGCCGAACGCCCGCTGACGCCCAGCGGCGGCGCGGCACTCATCCGCAGGCCCCAATGTGACCGCAGGCGGTGCAGTATTCACATCCGTCCTTGCGGATGACGGCATGCGCGCCGCACTCGCTGCATTTTTTGCCCGCCATGACCGGCGGCGTCGCTGGCGTCGTTCCCGCAGAAGCGGCGCCCGTCGCAGGCGTCGCTGCCGACGCACCCGCCGCGTCGGCGTGGGCGCGCCGCGCGATCAGGTTTTGCAGCGCGTAGGCAATCGCCGCCACTTCGGAGTCGTGCCACATCGGCACCTCGGTACCGTCGGCCTTGCGGTAGGTGCCCAGCCGCACCGGGCCACGGTCCCAGGCGACTTTGCGCATGTCGCGCAGCGCCCGGTCGAGAAAGCCGCCGCGCGCGGCCAAAGAGAGCAGCCGCATGCTCGAGGTGATCCACTGCTGCGACTCGCCGCTCTGCCCCACGGGCATGAAGAACTCGATGGCGCGCTCGACCGTGCCCGACCCATCGGCACGCGGCACCGGAAGGAAGGAAACGATGAGGTAGAGCGTTTTGTGGCCTTCCTGCGTCCAGTATTCGATCTTCTCGGCCACGGCCGACAAGGCCCCTTTGGGTCGGCTCTCGATCACGGTGCGCATCGGGTCCACGGGCGCAGCCGCGGGTGCCTCTTTCGCTGCCGCCGGCGCGTCGTTGGTCGACAGCACCGAGCCCAGTATGGTGTTGGGCCGATAGGTCGCCAGCCCCTTGAGGTGCGAGGCCCAGGCCCGCTCGTAGAGGTTCTTGAAATCGTCGTAGGGATAGTCGGCCGGGATGTTGACCGTCTTCGAAATCGAGGTGTCCACAAAGGGCTGCACCGCCTGCATCATCGCAATGTGCGCGCCTGCGGTGAGCTCGAGCGCCGAGACGAAGGCCGGCGGCAACTGCTCGGTGTCGCCGCCCAGCTGGCGCCACAGCCGCCAGGCGTGGTCTTCCACCGCGTACTCGGTGGTGCTGCCGTCGCTTTCGCGCTTCTTGCGCTTGTAGGTCCAGGAAAACGCGGGCTCGATGCCGTTGGAGGCGTTGTCCGCAAAGGCCAGACTCACCGTGCCCGTGGGCGCAATCGACAGCAAATGGCTGTTACGAATGCCGTGCGCGCGGATCTGCGCCTGGAGCGCCTCGGGCAGACGGCTCGCAAACGTGCCCTCGGCCAAATAGCCCTCGGCGTCGAATTTCGGGAACGGGCCTTTTTCCTTGGCCAGCTCCACCGAGGCCGCATACGCCGCATCCCGCATGCGCTCGGCGATGCGCGCGGCCATTTGGCGCCCGCTCTCGTCGTCGTAGCGCAACCCCAACATCACCAACGTATCGCCCAGCCCCGTGAAGCCGACCCCGATGCGCCGCTTGGCATGCGCTTCCTCGCGCTGCTGCACGAGCGGCCACCAGGTCAAGTCGAGCACGTTGTCGAGCGCGCGCACCTGCACCGCCACCGCTTGCTCGAAGGCCTCGAAGTCGAACCGCGCCGTTCCACCATGCCCAAACGGATGCCGCACGAAGCGCGTGAGAATGATGGGCCCGAGGTCACAGCAACCGTAGGGCGGCAAGGGTTGTTCGCCACAAGGATTGGTCGCCTCGATGGTTTCGCAATACCGCAGGTTGTTGTCGCGGTTGATGTGGTCGAGGAAGAGGATGCCGGGCTCGGCAAAGTCGTAGGCCGAGCGCATCACGGTGTCCCAGAGCTCGCGCGCGGGGAGGGTGCGGTACACCCAGAGGCCGTCGCCGCGCTGGTAGGCGCCTTCGGCCAGCAGCGCCGCGCCGGGCCGGGCTTTGTGCACCAGTTCCCAGGGCGCGTCCTCGGCCAATGCCTGCATGAAGGCATCGGTCACCCCTACCGAGACGTTGAAGTTGTTCCAACGCCCTGGCGTGCGCTTGGCCGTGATGAAGTCGAGCACATCGGGGTGGTCGATGCGCAGCACACCCATCTGCGCGCCGCGCCGCGCGCCGGCACTCTCCACCGTCGCGCAGGATTGGTCGAACACATTGATGTAGCTGCACGGCCCCGAGGCCATCGAAGCCGTGGCTTTGACCTCGGCCCCGCGCGGGCGGATGCGCGAGAAGTCATAACCCACGCCACCGCCGCGACGCATGGTTTCGGCCGCCTCGCGCAGCGCCTCATAAATGCCCGGGTAGCCGTCCTCGTCGAAGCCCTGGATGCAGTCGCCCACGGGCTGCACGAAGCAGTTGATCAGCGTGGCCTGCAAGTCGGTTCCGGCCGCGCTCATGATGCGCCCGGCACCAATGGCGCCGGCGTGCAGGTTGTCGAGGAAACGGCGCTCCCACTCGGCTTGAAGTTCGGGCTTTTCGACCGAAGCGAGCGCGCGCGCGACGCGGCGGTAAAGATCCTCGACATCGTTCTCGCCGGGCTTGAGGTATTTCTCGCGCAGCACGTCGAGGCTGATGGGCTGGGGCGCGGTGAGGTCCTCAATGGGGGCGATGGGGTCACGTTTCATACACAGTTCTCCGATCAATCAAGGGGGTGGTGAGCTGGGCCGTTTGCGCCGCTCCGCCACCGTTTGGAATGAGTCTACTCCCGCGCGACAGGCAAGACGCGCCCCCTCGGAGATCCGTCTGACACCGGACCGACACTTGGGTCCGCCCCCATCAAGCGGGGCCGAGGAGGGATACGGCTCGAGTCTGCGGCCTGCGCCTTGACCGAGGCACGACACGGAAGCCCTCGAAAAGCCAGCCTCGATGGCCTCGGTCAAATCCCTCGGTCAAGGGCCTCGGCCGGGCCTCACTGCACCAACGGCGACTTCACACCCTCCAGATCGACCCCAACGACATCGGCCGCCCCGGCCAGCAAGCGCATGTATTGACGCAGCGCCAGCGCCCTCGATTGAAGTCTCAACTCGGCTTCGATGCGCTCCCGGACCTGGTCGAATTCGAGCTGTCGCCCTTTCCGACGACCCAAAACCTCGATGATGTGCAAGCCGAACCGGGTCCGCACCAAGCGCGGATGCACGCCCATGCCCCAGCCGGCGTGCTTCTGGAAAAACAGCTCGTTGGCGAGCTCGGGGGCACAATCCTCGGGCCCGATCCAGCCAAGGTCCCCTCCCTGCGCGCCGCTGGGGCAATTCGACAGTTCAGCGGCCACCTGGGCGAAGCGCTCGGGCCGCGCGTCCTTGGAGCACAGCTCCAGCAGCGCGCGCTCGGCTCGGACGGCCAATGCATGGATGTCGACGCCGGGCGTCACCGCGAACAAGATGTGGCGTACATGCAAAGCCTGACCCTCGACATAGCGGGAGCGATTTCGCTCGTAATGCCTTCGGCAGGATTCCTCGTCGGGCTGCGGCGTTTGAACCTCGCTCTCGAGCATCTCCTCGATAACCCGCTTCGCAGCCTCATCGAGTTCGGGAGCCAAATCAGTCCCGACATCCGGCAACAGCCCTCGGCGCACCGCCTCCTGTCGCAACAGTTCGCCACACGCGCGCTCGCGCAGTGCCTCCTCGTCGAGGCGCTCATTTTCCCGAAGAAGCGCAACTCCATTGATGCGGGCCACCTTGGCCGACAACGGAACATCGGCCATGCAGCCACAGCGAGGGTCCCCACAACCGGTCAGCGACGAACTGGGCAGTTTCATATCGAGCTCCCGACTCAATGATTCATCGGGTCAGCGACCGACACCGGACGGGGCGTCATGCCCACCCGACGGCTGCGGACCACCTGGTAGGGTCGAAACACATAGGCCAGTGTGCCAAAGCCACTCCAGACATGCACCAGTCGAGTGAACGGGAAGATCAAAAAGATCGTCATACCCAGGAACATGTGGGACTTGAAGACCCACCCGGCATCGGCCAGCAGTTCAGGCGCCCCGGCGCGGAAGGTCACGATCCTCTGCGCCCACTCCGCAAGCTTGAGCATCATGCTGCCGTCCAAATGTTGTGCCGAGAGAGGAATGGTCGACAGACCGAGCGCAAACTGGAGCCACAACAGGACGAGCAAGACAATGTCGCTGGTTTTGCTGGTTGCCCGAATCCGTGGATCGGACAAACGACGATGCAACAGCATCGTCACGCCGACAAATCCGAACAGGCCAAACAAGCCGCCAGAGACCATCGCCAAGAGTTGCTTGGCGCCCGCACTGATGAACGGCTCGTAGACAAAGTGCGGCGTCAGCATGCCGACGGTGTGGCCGAAAAACAGAAACAGGATGCCGATGTGGAAGAGATTACTTCCCCAGCGCAACTGACCGGCCCGCAACAACTGTGATGAATCGCTTTTCCATGTGTACTGATCGCGGTCGAACCGAATCAGGCTCCCGAGCAGGAAGACCGTCAGCGCAATGTACGGGTAGTAGCCGAACAAGAAATGGTCGAGGTAGCTCATGCCATCACTCCTTGGGTAGATGCTTTGCGAACGAGATGAACGGGCTGCGGGTCGCCGGGACGCGCCTGTCCCCGAGTGCTGCAGCCATCAAAGGCCACCGGCTCGGCCCAACTTTCATCCAGTGTTTCTTCAGGTTCGATCTCGACGGCGCGGGCAGGCATCCCGGCCAAGTCGAGAACGGCCGCCATGACGGCGGCGTAAGGACTTTTCTTTTGCATCAAGGCACTGAAAATCGCATTGACGATATGCCCCAGTTCGGCAAGAAAGCCCTTGGCAACCGAAGCCGGCTGAGTCGATGCAAATTCCAAGACCACTCCCAGGTGATCAGGCAACTCACCCGAGGCGAGATCAAGGCCCGCGCGTTCATAGGTCTGCCGCAAATCGATCATGGCGGGTCCACGGTCCCGTGAATCGCCGTGCACATGCTCGAAAAGATGCAAGGAGGTCGAACGCCCTCGGTCAAAGGTCTCGACATAGCGCGACTCGACCTCGATCGGATCCCTCCGCAGCAGGTCGGCGGCCAGCGCGCGAAGCTCGGCCCGCCGCGAGGGACTCAGCGCGGCCTCGGCATCGATCGCAGCCATCAGAGGATCCAACTGGGCGCGAAGATCGACGTCCGGGTACGCAAGCAGTCGCGCAAGCGCGCGCAAGGTGTAGCGGTTGTTTTTCATGCGGATCCTCCTGCCTCAGAGCGTTGCCTGAATCGGAATGGTGCGACGCTTCTTCCCGCCAAACAGGCTGAGGTCGGTGCTGCCTTCCGAACAGCCGTTCCCGAAGGAGAAACCGCACCCGCCACGAAGATCGAACGCGTTCTCGGCATACTCGCGGTGTGAAGTCGGGATGACGAACCGATCTTCGTAATTGGCAATTGCCATGACCTGGTACATCTCCTCGACTTCCGCAGCGGAAAGACCGACCTGCTCCAGCACGCGCGTATTGGTGATGCCGTCGACATGCTTGCCGCGCTGGTAGGCGCGCATCGCCAACATGCGTTCCAAGGCGCGCACGACCGGCGCGGTATCGCCGGCCGTCAGCAGGTTCGCGAGGTACTGCACCGGAATGCGCATCTGGCTGAGGTCAGGCAACTCCCCGTTGATCCCGATATGACCGGCGTTGGCGGCCGAACTGATCGGCGACAGCGGCGGCACATACCAGACCATGGGCAAGGTTCGATACTCGGGGTGCAAAGGCAGCGCCACCTTCCATTCGATGGCCATCTTGTAGACCGGGCTCTTGCGAGCGGCCTCCAGCCAAGCCTCCGGAATACCGTCTGCGCGCGCCTGTTCGATCACGGCTGGATCGTTCGGATTGAGGAAGATATCGAGTTGCGCCCGGTACAGGTCTTTGTCGTCTTCCACACTGGCGGCCTCGCCAATTCGGTCGGCGTCATAGAGCACCACGCCGAGATAGCGGATGCGCCCCACACAGGTTTCCGAACACACCGTCGGCTGACCGGCTTCAATGCGCGGGTAGCAGAAGATGCACTTTTCGGCCTTACCGGTCTGCCAGTTGTAGTAAATCTTTTTATATGGGCAGCCACTGACGCACATACGCCAGCCGCGGCACTTGTCCTGGTCGATCAGCACGATGCCATCGTCTTCGCGTTTGTAGATCGAGCCCGAAGGGCAGGAAGCCACACACGCGGGATTGAGGCAGTGTTCGCACAGCCGAGGCAGGTACATCATGAAGGTGTTCTCGAACTGTCCCACCATGTCTTTCTGGACCTGATCGAAGGTCGAAAGGTTGGGGTCCCTGCTGCGCTTGCTGAACTCGCCCCCCAGGATTTCTTCCCAGTTCGGACCCCACTCGATCTTTTCCATGCGCTGACCCGTGATGAGGCTGCGCGGGCGTGCGGTCGGGGATGCCTGACTCTCTGGAGCCGACTGCAAATGGTCGTAGTCGAAGGTAAAAGGCTCGTAGTAGTCGTCGATCTGTGGCAGGTACGGATTGGCGAAGATCTTCATCAGCAACGACCACTTGCCCCCCTGCTTGGGCACGATGGAACCATCGGCCTTGCGAACCCAGCCGCCGTTCCACCGGTCCTGGTTTTCCCATTCCTTCGGATAGCCGATGCCAGGTTTGGTCTCAACGTTGTTGAACCACGCATACTCCACGCCGGGCCGACTGGTCCAGACGTTCTTGCAGGTGACCGAACAGGTATGACAGCCGATGCACTTGTCCAGGTTCAGCACCATCGCGATTTGGGCGCGTACTTTCATCGTGTTTCTCCTTGTCTTTCGCTTCAGGCCTGAACGCTGTCGGTTCCTTCGCCGTCGAGCCAATCGATCTTGCGCATCTTGCGCACGATGACGAACTCGTCGCGGTTGGTTCCGATGGTTCCGTAGTAGTTGAAGCCGTAGCTGAACTGCGCGTAGCCGCCAATCATGTGGGTCGGCTTGGTTACGATGCGGGTCACCGAGTTATGGATGCCACCGCGCGCATGGGTGATTTCCGAGCCGGGTGTGTTGATGGTCTTTTCCTGTGCGTGGTACATCAGAACCATGCCTGGATTGACCCGCTGGCTGACCACCGCGCGCGCTGCGATCGCGCCGTTGGTGTTGAACAGCTCCACCCAATCGTTGTCCTCGATGCCCGCAGCCTTGGCGTCGGCCTCGCTCAGCCAGATGACGGGGCCACCACGGTTGAGCGTCAGCATGTGCAGGTTGTCGCTGTACGTAGTGTGGATGCCCCACTTCTGGTGCGGGGTGATGAAGTTCAGCTGAATCTCCTTGTTTCCGTTGGGCTTGCGTCCCAGCATGGCGTCCACGGTCTTGAGGTCCACCGGCGGCCGGTAACTCGAGAGCGCTTCACCGAACGCCTGCACCCAGGGATGGTCCAGATAGAACTGTTGCCGCCCGGTCAGCGTGCGCCATGGGATCAGCTCGTGAACGTTGGTATAGCCAGCGTTGTAGGAAACCTTCTCCGACTCGAGGCCTGACCAAGTCGGCGAGGAAATGATTTTGCGGGGCTGGGCCTGGATGTCGCGGAAGCGGATCTTTTCGTCCTCGCGATGCAAGGCCAGATGCGTATGGTCACGCCCCGTGATCCTGCTGAGCGCCTCCCAAGCCTTGACCGCCACATGCCCGTTGGTTTCCGGCGCCAGTTGCAACACCACCTCGCAGGCGTCGATGTCGGTATCGATCCTGGGCAAGCCCTGAGTCGGTCCTTCGGTGCGCACCTTGCCGTTGAGCTCGGCCAGTTGCCGCACCTCTTCCGCGGTGTTCCAGGCGATGCCTTTACCGCCGTTGCCAACCTTTTCCATCAAGGGCCCAAGGGCTGTGAAACGCGCATACGTATTGGGGTAGTCGCGTTCAACGACGGTGATCTGTGGCGCTGTCTTGCCGGGGATGAGGTCGCACTCCCCTTTCTTCCATTCCTTCACATCAAAGGGCTGGGCGAGCTCCGCGGGGGAGTCGTGCATCAGCGGGGTGAGCATGATCTCCTTCTCCACCCCAAGGTGCCCGATGCAGACCTCGCTGAAGGCCTTGGCGAAACCCTTGTAGATCTCCCAGTCACTCTTCGATTGCCAAGCCGGATCCACCGCCGTCGACAGCGGATGAATGAAGGGGTGCATGTCGCTGGTATTGAGATCGTTCTTCTCGTACCAGGTCGCCGTCGGCAGCACGATGTCCGAATACAGGCAGGTCGTGCTCATGCGAAAGTCCAGCGTGACCAGCAAGTCCAGCTTGCCCTCGGGGGCCTTGGCATGCCACTGCACTTCGGTCGGCTTGGCATCATCAGCGCCCAAATCTGCACCTTGCACGCCATTGGTGGTTCCAAGCAGATGCTTGAGGAAGTACTCGTGTCCCTTGCCGCTCGACCCCAAAATGTTCGAACGCCACACGAACATGTTGCGCGGCCAATTGAGTGGGTGGTCCGGGTCCTCGCAACTCATCTTCAGCGAGCCGTCTTTCAGCGCCTTGACGGCATAGTCCTTCGGGTCCATGCCCGCCGCCTGAGCGTCTCGAACCACCTGCAACGGGTTGGTCTGCAGCTGCGGCGCGCTGGGCAGCCAGCCCATACGCTCAGCACGCACGTTGTAGTCGATCAGACTTCCACCGTAACGGGCTTTGTCGGCCAGAGGCGAAAGAATCTCTTCCACGCCGAGTTTCTCGTAACGCCACTGGTCGGTGTGCGCATAGAAGAAACTGGTACTGTTTTGTTGTCGTGGCGGGCGGACCCAGTCCAATGCGAAGGCCAGTGCGGTCCAGCCGGTCTGGGGCCGCAGCTTCTCTTGTCCGACATAGTGCGCCCAACCGCCACCGCTTTGACCGATACAACCGCACATCATCAGCATGTTGATGATGCCGCGGTAATTCATGTCGCTGTGGTACCAGTGATTCATGCCCGCGCCGATGATGACCATGGACTTACCCCGCGTCTTGTCGGCGTTCTCGGCAAACTGTCGCGCCACGGCGATCACCTGGTCGCGCTTCACGCCGGTGATCTTTTCCTGCCAAGCCGGCGTATACGGGGTGTCCTGGTCATAGCTGAGCGCCGCGTTTTCGCCCGGCAGGCCACGCGAAACGCCGTAGTTCGCCACCGTCAGATCGAACACGGTGGCGACGAGCGCATAACGCTCTTCGCCAGCTTTGCCCAATTTGATGCGGCGCACCGGCACCTTGCGCACCAGAACCTCGTCCTGTTTGTTGGCGTTGAAATGGGGCGTGTCGATCCCACCAAAGTAGGGGAACGCGACATCACCCACCTCATAGCCACTGCCCTCGCCCTCGATCAGGCTGAGCTTAAGCTTGACCTGCTGGCGGCCGCGAGCCTCCTTGTCTTCGAGATTCCATTGGCCCACGTCGCTGCGACCCTCAGGGCCCCAGCGGAATCCGATCGAGCCCTGAGGCACCACGATCTTGTCGTTCTGGTCGACCGCCACGGTCTTCCACTCGGGGTTGTTACTCTGGCCGAGCTTTCCGTTGAAGTCGCTGGCACGCAGGTAGCGGCCCGGCACCATGACCTGCCGACCGTCGGGAAGGGTGCGCTCTTCCAACTGCACCAGCATCGGCATGTCGGTGTAGCGCCGCACGTAATCGTCGAAGTACGCGCTTCGCCGGTCGAAATAAAACTCCTTGAGAATCACATGGCCCATGGCCATGGCGATGGCCGCGTCGGTCCCCTGCTTGGGGTGCATCCAAAGATCGCAGAGCTTGCTGATTTCCGCGTAGTCTGGCGTGATGGCCACGGTCTTTGCGCCCTTGTACCGAACCTCGGTGAAAAAGTGGGCGTCGGGCGTTCGGGTCTGGGGCACGTTGGAGCCCCAGGCGATGATGAACGTCGAGTTGTACCAATCCGCCGACTCGGGCACGTCGGTCTGCTCGCCCCAGATCTGGGGACTCGCCGGCGGCAGATCGCAGTACCAGTCGTAAAAACTCAGGCATACGCCCCCGATCAGCGACAGGTAACGCGAGCCGGCCGCGTAGCTGATCATCGACATCGCTGGAATCGGCGAGAAGCCGATGATGCGATCGGGTCCATACTTTTTGATCGTGTAGACATTCGCAGCGGCGATAAGTTGATTGACCTCATCCCAACTGCTGCGCACCATGCCGCCTAGGCCCCTTTGCTGTTGCCATTCGCGGCGAGCGTCGGGGTTCTCCACGATACTGGCCCAAGCATCGACTGGGCTCTTGGCCACGGCGAGGGCCGCACGCCAATGCTTGAGCAGCCTGCCACGCACCATCGGGTACTTGACCCGATTGGCCGAATACAGATACCAGCTGTAGGACGCACCGCGGGCGCAACCGCGAGGTTCGTGATTGGGCAGGTCAGCGCGCGTGCGGGGGTAATCGGTCTGCTGCGTTTCCCAGGTCACGATCCCGCCCTTGACGTAAATCTTCCAGGAGCAGGACCCCGTGCAGTTGACACCATGCGTGGATCGCACGATCTTGTCGTGCGCCCAGCGATTGCGATAGGCATCTTCCCAGGTACGGTCTTCCCCCGTGGTGACGCCGTGGCCGCCTGAGAACGCTTCCCGCGGTGCGGCGAAATGGGTGAGTCGGTCGAGAAAGTGGCTCATTTGACGATCTCCAGAGAAATTGGAATTACGGGTTCTTGATCTCTGCACCCTTGCGCAGATAGAACCACCAGTTCAGCACCAGACACAGCACGTAAAACACCGCAAACCCATAGAAGGCAACCTGGGGCGTGCCCGCTTTGATGTACTGACCGATCAAGACGGGCGCGATGAATGCGCCGTAGGCGGCCACTGCGGACGTCCAACCCAATACGGGACCGGCCTGCGTTCGATCAAAAATCACGCCGATCGTCCGGAAGGTGGAGCCGTTGCCGATGCCACTGGCAAAAAACAAAACCATGAACAGACCCAGGAACATCGGGAAGTACTGTTCGGGGGTGGCAGACCCGTAGGCTTGCATCATCACGTACCCGACCGCTGCAGCTGCGACCGCCATGACCGCCGTAATGATCTGGGTGACGATCGAGCCCCCCACCTTGTCGGAAATCCAACCGCCCAAGGGGCGAACCGCCGCCCCCACGAATGGGCCGATCCAGGCATAGGTGAGCGCGGAGGGGGCATTCGGGTTCTTCAGCGTGTGCTGGAGAACGCCATTCGCGTCGGGCACATGCTGGAATCCGAAGATCACCGTGATGGCCAGCGGCAGCGCCATCGAGAATCCGATGAATGAACCGAAGGTGACGATGTAGAGCGCGGTGAGCGACCAGGTGTGTTTGTCTTTGAAGATCGCGAATTGCTTCTTCACGCCTTCCTTCATCTCCCCGAAGGCTGCAAGCCGCATCACCAGCAAAGCCAAAATGATGTCCAAGGGAATGGCAACCCACATGCTGAGCACCCCGAGGCCCGTCGGCTTGGGCAAATAAAGCCACAGCATCAGCAAGGACGGAATAAAGGCGAGCGTGTAGAGATAGGTAATCTTGGCAAACGCCACCAAGGGGTGCCCGGTGTTCGGTGAAACCGTCTTGAGATTGTTCATTCCGAACCAGCACAGAGCGCTCAGGGGAACCAAAGCCAAAACCCAGACGAAACCCGCGTTCTGAATCCAGGTGGAGGTGCCCGCCGGAATCTTCCCAAAGATCCATCCACTGTCCTTGATGAGGGTCATCGGATCACCGCCGAGCGCCCCGAACAGCGGCACAGTCATCGCCAAAGGGATGACCACTTGCATCGTCGTGACCCCAAAATTGCCGAGCCCTGCATTCAGCCCCAGCGCCGTCCCTTGCAGACGTTTCGGGAAAAAGGTGCTGATGTTGGACATCGAGCTGGCGAAATTTCCACCGCCAACCCCCGACCACAAGGCCATCAATTGAAACGCCCACAGCGGCCAATCTTTGTGCTGCAATACGATGCCAGTGCCGATGGCAGGCGCCAGCAACATCGCGGTCGTGAGAAAAATGGTATTGCGCCCGCCGGCAAGCCGGATCAGAAACGACGCCGGAATGCGCATGGTCGCCCCTGCGATTCCCGCGATGGCCGTCAGTGTGAACAACTCGGCCTGGGTGAACGGGAACCCCAGGTTGAGCATCTGCACGGTGATGATGCCCCACATGCCCCAGACCGCGAAACCGCAGAGCAGGGCAGGAATCGAAATCCAAAGGTTCCGGTAAGCGACATGCTTGCCCACACGTTCCCAGAAAACCGGATCTTCGGGTCGCCAGTCTGCGAGATCGGCATTTGCGGGGCGTGGCAGCGCCAGCGCAGCTGCGTCCGGCTGCGCCTTTGAATTTGAGCTTGGTTTCATGTTCGATGCTTCCTATTGATGAGCTGAATCCACTCAGCCGTGCAATGCAAAGGGCTTGGCGTTTCGGCCCATGACTTCGGTTTGCCGAACTTCGGTCCAGTACATCCAGATCAGAGAAACCCAGACCACGCCGTACATCAGCATGAAGGCACTGGAACGGATACCTGTGAGATCCATCAGTGCGCCAAACATGATGGGCAGCACAAATCCCCCAAGCCCGCCCGCGAGTCCGACGATGCCGCTCACCGTGCCGATGTTTTGAGGGTATTCGTCGCTGATGTACTTGAACACGCTGGCTTTGCCAAAGGCGAAGGCAACACCAAGAATGAACATCAAAGCCGTGAACAGATAGACGTTCAAGCCGATGTGAAAAGTCTTGGGGCCATTGACCGTCATGATCGTGAAGTCAGTCTGCGGATAGGACAGCAGGAACAGGCAAATCCAGCTGACCCACATGACCCACCAGGTCACTTTGTGCGCGCCGTATTTATCGGACAGGACCCCGCCGACCGCGCGCAATACGCCACCGGGCAGAGAGAACGCAGCGGCCAACATGGCGGCCACACGAATGTCGAGGCCAAACTCGCCCACGTAGTACTGAACCATCCAGAGCGACATGGCGACATAACCACCAAAAACGATGCTGTAGTACTGGCTGTACTTGAGCACGTTCGGATCCTTGAGCATCTTGAGCTGATCCGAAAACTTCACGTGGCTGGGAACCAGATGCTTGGGATCGCTGTAGCTAAACATCCAGAAGACGATCAAGGTACCCAGCAAGATCGCTGCGTAAACCTTGGGCACCATGGTCCAGCCATAAGCCACGACCAAGGCCGGAGCGAGGAATTTGTTGACAGCTGCGCCGGAGTTGCCTGCGCCAAACACACCCATGGCCATGCCCTGGCGTTCGCGGGGAAACCACCGGGCCACGTAGGGTGTTCCGCCCGAGAAGGAGCCGCCCGCCAGCCCCAAAAGCAACCCAATCAGCAAAAAGTGCCAATAAGCGGTGGCGTAGGCCATCAGCCAGACGGCGGGCACACAAAGAGCCATCAGTGCGGCGAGCACGATGCGCCCCCCGTATCGGTCGGTCCATATACCCAACGGCACGCGAATCAGCGAGCCACTGAGCACTGGCATCGCGGTGAGTAAGCCGAACTCGGTCGCGTTGAGACCCAGATCCTTCTTGAGCGGGATGCCGATCACGGCAAACATCATCCAGATCATGAAACACACCGTGAAGGCCAGCGTGCTGACGATCAGGACCGACCAGGCTTTTCTGAGCTGACTTGCATCGTTCTCCATGTTCTTCTCCTGACAAAACATGGAACAATGGTCGACACAATCGCCTGCCCTGAACATCCTTCGAAGGCATGCTCAGTCGCTGGCAAACGAACGATGCCAAGAGCGCCGTCCCTCCTCCAAAAGGAGGAGCCAGGCGGCTTTAACTGAAAGCTTTGATCCGGATCAATGCAATCCGCGGCTGCTGGCAAACACGGCCGCCTGCACGCGGGAACTCAAGCCCAATTTGCGCAGGATGTGCTGCACATGGATCTTGACGGTCGTCTCGGCGATGTCGAGTTCGCGGGCAATGTGCTTGTTGCTCGCGCCGCGGGCAAGGCAAACCAGAATCTCCCGCTCCCGCGGTGAGAGTCGCTCGAGCGGATCGTCCGGAATCGCGGCTCGAGCATCTCCGTCTGAGGTCGACATCGCCGTGGCAACGTCACCCGGCGCCGCACCCGCAATAGGCCCTGCGGTTTCACGCAGGGCCGCCACCAGCTTGGTGGTCATTTCGGGACTGACCACCGACGTGCCCCCAGCAACCCGCACGAGTGCAGCCGCCAGTTCGTCTGCATCGATGGTCTTGAGGAGGTAGCCATCAGCACCGGCGCGCAAGGCTTGCTGCAGATCGTGGGCATCTTCGCTGACCGTCAGCATCAAGATGCGCGCGCGTGGCGCGAGTTGCCGTAAGCTTTCAATCGCATCAACGCCCTTCACGCCGGGTAGGTGGTTGTCGAGCAGAATCAGATCGGGCTGGGTGCGCTCGAGGCAGCGCATCGCCTCGCCGATGTCGCCCGCCTCGCAGAGCACCTGAAATGCTTCGTCTTGCCCCAACAAGGCAACCAGGCCCCGGCGAAAGAGCACGTGGTCATCGATGAGCATGAGCGTGATGGGGTTGGCATTCATAAACGGTTCACTCAGCCGAAGCGTCGATGGCCGCGTCGGCCGCTGCCGCCGACGCGCACACCGGGTTGGTCGGTAACAACAATGAGATCCGGGTGCCACGGCCGGGCGCCGAATCGATGGAAAGCACCGCGCCAACCCGCTGCGCCCGCTCGAGCATGATTTTGAGGCCTACATGTGAGGGCCCCAGAGCCTGTCCAGGGTCAAAGCCCACGCCGTCATCGATCACCTCAAAACGCCACCGCTCGCCTTTGACGACCCGAAGCCGTACATGCTGGGCATGCGCGTGCTTGCGCACATTCGAAAGCGCTTCCTGGATCACGTGCAAAACCTGGATCTGAACGTCCGGCGCCAGCGGCAAGCCCGCACCTTCGACCTCGAGCCGGGCCCCAACGCCGCTTTGAAGCTCAAACTTATGCAGCGTCTCCTGGAGCGCGGGTTCGATTTCCTCGCCACTCGTGCGGGTGCGGAAGTGCACGAGCAGTTCGCGCACATCCCCGATGCTTTCCCTCACGCCTGCGTCGAGTTCATCGAGGATGCTGTGCATGCGCTCGCTTTGGCCCCGGGCGATGGCGTTGCGCAGTAATTGCACCTGGATTTTCAGGAAAGCGAGAGACTGCGCAATCGAATCATGGAGTTCCCGAGCGAGCATCGCGCGCTCCTGGCCGACCGCAGCTTCACGCTCGAGCGCCTCCGCGCGTAAGCCCTCGAGCGCGCTGGCCAGATGACTCGCAAGCGCATCGAGCAACTCCGCCTCTTCGGCGTTCAGCGACACCTCGTCACGGAAAAACAGATTGACCTCGCCCAAAATCCGGTGCTGCAAGCGGACCGGCACATTCACCACATGCCGAAACCCGAGTTTGGCGCACTGGCGCAAACCGCCGCCCGAATCCGCCATGATCGGGATCACGCGAACACTGGAATCGGGCAGGTTTCCGCCGCAGATGCAGGCGCCCGCAGCCAGAATGCGTTCCTGCTCCGAGAGGGACGCCGGCAGACCATCCGTGGCAAGCATCAGGTAGCGATGCCGCGCCTCGTCTGCCCAACGGACGGCGACGGCATCCGCGCGGACGACCCGTCGGACCCGCTCGGCAAAGCCCCGGCTCATCGACTCGATGCCCTCTGCCTTCGCGAGGAAGGCACTCATCTCGTAGAGCGATTCGAGCCGAAGGCGCTGCGCCTCGATGCGTTGGGTCTTGGCCTTGACCTGCGACTCCAGGCCGCTGTAGAGGGATTGCAGCGTTTCGGCCATGCGATTGAAGCCGGCTGCCACCTGCCCAAACTCATCGTCGATTTCGACCGCAATCCGTGCACCGAAATCGCCGGCCTCGACCTTGCGCAAACCCCGCCGCAGCGTTTGCAAGGGATTGATGACGTACATGTAGCCTGTGTAGAGCATCACAACCGCACCGAGGATCGCAAGCGCCATCATCACGAACTGTGCAAGGTTGAGCATAGCGGTCAGCTGCGAAAGCTGCTGCTCGATGGCAAGAACGAGGCCATCGATCGCCGCCACGAAGGACTCCACTTCGCTCGCGTTCGCGGCAAACGCCGGCCCTTGCGGGCTCAGCCAAATCTGCCGTTGTGCACGCCAAAGCCGCTCGACTTCGGTGAAACGACCGGTCACCGAAGGATCATCCCAGGGCATGAACAGCGGCCGCGAGGAGTCTCCGTGCTTGAGCAAGTTGACGCTGCGATCGAACTCTTCAACCAGTTTCTCGATCTGCCGTTGCGGCTGGCCCGTCCCGATCGCAGCAGCAAGACGCCAGGTTTGCATCCGCAGCCGCCCCGCCTCATTGACCGCGGCCGCCCCGCCCTCGAGTTGCCAGGTGACCCAGAGGGTGATGCCAATCGAGATCATCGCCACACTCAACAGGGCGACACCGATCCGGATCAGCTTCTTGGAAAGCGAGGCTGTAGCCATTCAGCAAGGTTACCGCGCTTTTGCGATCGGAAGGTGGGCGAGGTCGTTGGCAGGGCTGGACCTGCCCCCGGCTCATAGGCTCACGCCACGGTCACGCTCTTGGCCTCACAGGCTTGTGGCTCCGGCACGGCGCTGCGCGCCGTGCGAGCGCCACGGTCATTCGACCGTGACGCTCTTGGCCAGGTTGCGCGGCTTGTCGACATCCGTGCCGCGCGCGCAAGCGGTGTGGTAGGCGAGCAGTTGCAGCGGCACGACGTGTAGGATGGGCGACAGGGCACCGTAGTGCTCGGGCATGCGGATGACGTGCACGCCTTCGCTGCTTTCGATGCGGGTGTCGGCGTCGGCCAGCACGTAGAGCACGCCGCCGCGGGCGCGCACTTCCTGCAGGTTGCTTTTGAGCTTTTCGAGCAGTGCGTCGTTGGGCGCTACGGCCACCACGGGCATGGCAGAGGTGACCAGCGCCAGCGGGCCGTGCTTGAGTTCGCCGGCAGGGTAGGCCTCGGCGTGGATGTAGCTGATTTCTTTGAGCTTGAGGGCGCCTTCGAGCGCCACCGGGTAATGCACGCCGCGGCCGAGGAACAAGGCATGTTCCTTGGGCACGAAGTCCTCGGACCAGGCGATGACCTGCGGCTCGAGCGCCAGCACCGACTGCAGCGCCAGCGGAAGGTGGCGCATCGCGACGAGATGCGCGCGCTCTTGCTCGGCACTGAGGCGGCCGTTGATTTTGGCCAGCACGAGCGTGAGCAAAAACAGCGCCGCAAGCTGGGTGGTGAAGGCTTTGGTCGAAGCCACGCCGACTTCCACGCCCGCGCGGGTGATGTAGGCAAGCGCGCACTCGCGCACCATGGCGGAGGTGGCGACGTTGCAGATGGTGAGCGTGTGGGTCATGCCCTGCGCCTGGGCATGACGCAGCGCAGCCAGCGTGTCGGCGGTTTCGCCGCTTTGGCTGACGACCACCACGAGCGTTTTGGGGTTCGGCACCGATTCCCGATAACGATATTCGCTGGCGACCTCGACCTCGCACGGCACGCGCGCGATCGCTTCGAGCCAGTATTTCGCGACGCAGCCGCTGTAGTAGCTCGTGCCGCACGCGAGGATGAGCACGCGCTCGATCTGCGGCAACAGCACCGGCGCCTGCGGCCCAAACAGTTCGGGCGTGATTCCGGTGACGCCCTCGAGCGTATCGGCGAGTGCGCGCGGCTGCTCGAAGATCTCCTTTTGCATGTAATGCCGGTAGCCCCCGAGCTCGGCCGCACCGCTGTGCGCCTGCACGATCTTGACGCTGCGCTCGGCAAAGGAACCCTCCCGGTCATAGACCCGCCAGCGGCCCAGTTGGACGTCGACGAGGTCACCTTCTTCGAGGTAGACGATTTTGTCGGTCACCCCGGCCAGCGCCATCGCGTCGCTGGCGATGAAATGCTCGCCCGCCTCGCGGCCCACACCCAGGATCAGCGGCGAGCCCGAGCGCGCGCCGACCAGACGATGCGGCTCGTCCCGGTGCAGCACCGCAATGGCATAGGCCCCGCGGAGTTGTCCAACGGCCGCTTGCACGGCTTGGAGCAAATCGCCTTCGTACAGGCTGTCGACGAGGTGCGCGATGACCTCGGTATCGGTCTGGCTGCGGAACCGGTAACCGCGTGCCTCGAGCTGCGCCCGCAGCGCTTCGTGGTTTTCGATGATGCCGTTGTGCACGAGCGCGACCCGCGCGCTGCCCTCAGCCTCGGGTGCGCCCGGGCCGAAGCTGAAATGCGGATGCGCGTTGTCTTCGGACGGAGCGCCATGCGTCGCCCAGCGGGTATGGGCAATGCCGGTCCCCGCCGCGATGCCCTCCACCTGCACTTGGTGCTGCAGTTCGGCGACGCGGTGCGTGCTGCGCGCGCGCCGCAGGCCGCCACCCGGTCTCGCGCCCAGACTGGCCTCATGGACCGCGAGGCCGCAGGAGTCATAACCGCGGTATTCGAGGCGCTGCAAGCCCAAAATCAGAACGGGAACGATGTCGCGGCTCGAAACCGCACCGACGATGCCACACATAGAGTTGTCCTCGTTTTGAAAATCGATGCGGCGACTGTATCCGCGACAATGGGAAATTAGGTATCAAATACGTCACGAAAACGAAGCTTTCTTGCATCTCTTGATCCGTTCGAAAGTTTCTTTCTTTTGAGATTTGAATATGAACGATTTGATCCTCGATGAAATCGACCGGCGGCTGCTCGACGCCCTGCAGCAAGACGCGTCCTTGAGCAACCAGGCGCTGGCCGAAGCGGTGTGCGTTTCGCCCGCGACTTGCCTGCGGCGCGTTCGGCGGCTGCGCGCCGCAGGGCTCATCGAGCGCATCGTGGCGATCGTCGACCCCATCCGGCTGGCCTCGGCCCTGGGGCATGGCCTGACGGCCATCGTCGAAATCAACCTCGAGCGGCAGGATGCACAAACGCTCGAGCGCTTCGAGCAAAGTCTGGTGGCGGAGGAAGCGGTCCAACAATGCTGGCGCGTCTCACCGGGGCCGGACTTCGTGGCGGTGATCCACATCCCCGACATGCCGGCCTACCACGCGCTCGCGCAGCGCCGGTTTACCGCCGACGCAGCCGTGCGGCATGTGCGGGCCTTCTTCGCCGTGCACTGCGCGAAGTTCCATCCGCGGCTTCCGGTTTTGGCCGACCGCGCGAAATAGTGCCACCTTCCGCAGCCCCGGTACGCCCGCGACGGTTCCCAGGTCAGAACGAAAGCGTCACAATGAAAACTCTGTGTGGAGGTATGTTCTACCTCTTTTCCCCGGTTCGCGTGCCCCCGCAGCGCGCGTGCACGTCTGCCCATGAACCTCGACCCCAACTGGATGGCTCTTGCTGCTGCCGGCACCGCCATACTGGCGCTGGCGCTCGTGCTCTTGCGGGGGAAATCCAAGCGTGCGCGGCGCAAAGCCTATACCTACGCGCCGGCCGTGGCCGTGCGACCCGCAGAGGCTCAAATCGTGCAGTATCTGCTCGCCGCGTTCCCTGAATGCGTCGTCTTGGTGCACGCGCCACTGGAGCGGCTGGTCACACCGCGTTCGCCCGAACAACGCGCCGCAGGCCGCGCTGCCCTTGCGGGCATGAGCGTGGATTTCGCGGTTTGCGCCGCCAACGGCAAGGCCATTTTTGCGTTCGATCTGGCTGAGTCGCGCGGCTCGGACCAGGAAAAAAGCGATCGAATCAAGAACCGCGCGCTCAAGTCCGCGGGCATCCGGCTCGTGCGGCTCAAGGGCACGCCCGAGCAATGGCCCGAGGCGGCGGACTTTCGGCTCAAACTCGCCGGCGCCGCCTTGAACCCGGGCGCAGACGCACCGCTCGAAGCGGCTGCGTTCGCGCCACGCCATCAGAGCCAGCCCGCGGCGACGGAGCCTGAATCGTCCATCATGGGCATAACGGTGCTGCTGTTGGAGCCCGACGAAGCCGAAGCGGCCTGGCGCGCGGCGCGAGAGTAACCCACGGGCTTCGGCCACCGCTGAACGCTCCCCGCGCGCAGCGACCCGGAAACCGTTTCAGGACTTCATCTGCGGCCGCTGCCAGTTCGGGATGCTGACCTGACGCCCCCGCGCCACGGTGAGCGCACCGGCGGGCGTGTCTTTCGTCACGACCGAGCCCGCGCCGACCGTGCCGCCCGCGCCGATCACGACCGGCGCCACCAGCACGGAGTTGCTGCCGATGTGCACATCTGCCTCGATGACGGTTCGGTGCTTGTTGGCGCCATCGTAGTTCGCGGTGATCGTCCCCGCGCCGTAATTGACCCGCTCGCCCACGCTGGCATCGCCCAGGTAGGCGAGATGATTGGCCTTGGCGCCGTCGGCCAGGGTGGAGTTCTTGACCTCGACGAAATTACCGATGTGCACCTCCCGCCCCAGCACCGCCCCGGGGCGCAGCCGCGCAAACGGGCCCACACGGGCACCCGGGCCGACCTGCACGCCGAGGCGCTCGCCGTCGATGTGCGTGAACGGGGCGATGACCGCACCCGACTCGATGCGGGCGTTCGCAATCACGCAGTACGCGCCGATCTGCACGCCGTCACCCAGAACCACCTCGCCCTCGAAGATGCAACCGACGTCGATGTCGACGTCCGAGCCGCACGCCAAGCGGCCCCGCACATCGAAGCGAGCCGGATCCGCCAGGCGCACGCCTTGAGCCATCAGCGCCTCGGCTGCCCGGCGCTGATAGGCGCGCTCGAGCTCGGCAAGCTGGGCGGGGCTGTTGACGCCCGCGACTTCGAGCGCGTCGCCGCAGCGGTGCGTCACCACCGGCAAACCGTCGGCCACGGCGAACTTCACCACGTCCGTCAGGTAGTACTCGCGCTGCGCGTTGTCGTTCGTGAGTCGAGCCAGCGCCGCCTTGAGCCAGCGCGCCGGCGCAACCAGGATGCCGCTATACACCTCGTGGATGGCACGTTGCTCGGGCGTGGCGTCTTTTTCCTCGACGATCGCGCGCACCGCACCCTCAGGCGAGCGCACGATGCGTCCATAGCCGGTCGGGTCGGGCAACTCGACCGTCAGCAGCGCCAGGCGCTGCTCGCCGTCTGGACCGGCCGCCTCGATCAGCTCGAGCAGCGTTTCGGCACGGGTGAGCGGCACGTCACCCGAGAGCACCAGCACGCGCCCGTCGTCGCCCAGCGCCGGCACCGCTTGCTGCACGGCATGACCGGTGCCCAACTGCGGCTCCTGGCGCACGAATTTCAAGGCAATTGGCCCTTCCACCGGCGTCAATCGGGCACAGCTTGCTTCTACTTCAGGAGCACCATGCCCAGTGACGACCACCGCGGAACGCGCCCCGAGCTGGGCCGCGGTGCTCAGCACATGATGCAGCAAGGGCCGCCCGGCGAGCTTTTGCAACACCTTGGGAATCCGACTCTTCATCCGTGTGCCCTTGCCTGCAGCAAGGATGACGACGTCGAGGGGGAGCGTGGAAGCGGCGGCGCCGTGCAGGGCAGAAGCAGTCATGGGCAAGCAAAAAGGGCAGATGACGCCTCATTATCCCCGCGGCGAACGCCTGCAAGGCGGGATCCCAAGGCGAGCGTGAATTCAGCGTGACAGGTGGCCCGGCCGCCGCCAACCGGCGCCCGCCTGGGCACAACTCAGGCGGTTGGCACGACGGCGGTTTGGGCCCCTCAGCCCTGCAAAGCCTGCCACATTTCCTTGTCGCGCTCGGCGGTCCAGATGCGTGGGTTCTTGATGCCGCTGGCTTCGTCGTAGGCGCGGCTGACGTCGAAGGGCAGGCAGTGTTCGTAGATGAACACATGGCCGAACACCGGATCCATTTTTTTTCGGGCGTGCGCTATGGCGGCCTTGAGATCCATGCCAGCGGCGACAGCCTCTTTGCCGGCCTGGTACAGGGTGGTAACCCATCGACGGGTGTAGTCGAGGGCTTTTTCGACGTTGGCGCGACCTTTCATGGCTTCGCCACGGCCAGGCACCAGGGCTTCGGCGCCGAGCGCGCGCAGCGCATCGAGCGTGGCGGGCCATTCTTCGAGTTGCGCGTCGCCGGTGTAGACGCCGGCCTCGTATTCGACCAGGTCGCCGCTGAACAGCACCTTTTCTTCCTCGACCCAGGCGATGGTGTCGCCGCGGGTGTGGCCGGGGCCGGGATTCCAGATCTGCACCTTCACGCCGCCGAGGTCGATGCTGAGGCGGCCCGGGACCTCGCCGCGCATGGGGTTGCCACCGCCGATGACGAGCGTCGGCCAAGTCAGTCCAGGGATCTCCTCGGCGCCGCGAAAGAGACGCGGAAAGCGCTCCATCTCGCTCTTCATGTCTTGCGCGCCGCGCTCGACGATGAGCTCATAAGTGCCCTGGCTCGCGATGATGTCGCGGCAGCCCTCAGCAGCAAAGGCGCTGGCACCGAGCACCCGCACCGCGTGGTAGTGCGTCAGCAACAGGTATTGGATCGGCTTGTCGCTGACGGTGCGAATCTGGCGGATCAGGTCACGCGCCATCGCCGGCGTGGCAGTGGCGTCGCTGACCAGAATAGCGCGCTCACCGATGATGACGCCTGAGTTCGGGTCGCCCTCGGCGGTGTAGGCCCAGCAATGTTCGCTCAGGCGTTCGAAGGTGATCTTCTTGTCTTGCAGGTCGCCTTGGCTGGCGAAGGCTTTGGTGGTCATGGGGGCTCCGGTGCGATGAATACGTCCAAACGGTTTTACTAATCGTAAAGCATTTCGCATCGGTAAATCACGACGCCTAGGCCATCCCCCGCTCCAGCAACGCAATCACCTCCTCGGCGAAGTCGGCGTAGCTCATCGGTCCACCGGGCCGCAGCCAGGTAAAAGTCCAGTTGATCATGCCGAACAGCATCATGGTGCGAGCCGCCTCGTTGCGCTCGTCGAGTGCCTGCGGGTAGGCCCGCCGTAACGCGCGCGTGACGGCGGCGACGATGTCGCGCTGCCGGTTGAGGATGAGCTCGCGCGGCGAAACACCACCCAGCGCCTCATCAGGCGCGTCGCTGAGGAACTTCACGTCGTTGAGCAGCGCCACATGCCGCGTGGCCGAGTGTTCGTACTCGGCGAGGAAGCTTCGGATCAGCTCGTGCAGCGCCGCGCGGTCGTCCAAGCGCCGCCGCTGCGCCGCCGCCTCGACCTGGGCCACGAGCAACAGCAGCCGCTGCGTGTACCGGTCGAGCAGGTCGAACAGCAGCGCGTCTTTCGCCGTGTAGTAGTGGTAGAGCCGCGCCTTGCTCGTGCCGCAGGCGGCGGCAATGTCGTTCATGCTCGCCGCGGGGTAACTGCGCTCGGCGAAGCAGCGCGCCGCGGCATCGAGGATTTCGTCGCGTTTGAGTTCGTGGGTCGCGGATTTGGGTCGAGCCATGGCCGCGATTATGGCAACGCTGAATCAGTTCCCGCGATGGTGCGCGAGCGGCCGCGGGATGGGATGCGAGGCGCAAACCGAGGCAATAGCCGCAGCTATGGCGAGGATTTGCTTTCGACGCAGACCGCCCGCAGCCGGGATGCGCGGGGCGCGAGGGACTGGTTCAGCGTTGCCTGATGGTTCCCGCCCGAATGCTCGCCGTGTTCGCCAGGCGCACCGCGGCGTGGCGGCCCAGCGACCGCTCAAATCAGCGCGCCGGGCTTCTCGCCCCGCTCGTAGACCACATGCGCGCGGCCGACGATCAGCGGGTCGAGCTTGCCGATGCGCTCGACGTCCTTGTTCGTATACGGCAGCTTGTGCAGCACGTAGCGCATGGCGTTGAGGCGCGCGCGCTTCTTGCAGTCGCTCTTGACCACCGTCCACGGCGCATCGGCGGTATCGGTCTCGAAAAACATCGCTTCTTTGGCACGGGTGTAGTCGTCCCATTTGTCGAGGCTGGCCATGTCGATGGGGCTGAGCTTCCACTGCTTGAGCGGGTGGTTTTGCCGCTCCTTGAAGCGACGGCGCTGCTCGGCCTGGCTGACCGAGAACCAGAACTTGATGAGGTGGATGCCGCTGCGTACCAGGTTGCGCTCGAACTCGGGCGTCTGGCGCATGAACTCGTTGTATTCCTCGGGCGTGCAAAAGCCCATCACCCGCTCGACGCCCGCGCGGTTGTACCAACTGCGGTCGAACAGCACGATTTCGCCCGCCGTGGGCAGGTGCTGCACATAGCGCTGGAAGTACCACTGGCCACGTTCGATCTCGCTGGGCTTTTCCAGCGCCACCACGCGCGCGCCGCGGGGGTTGAGGTGCTCCATGAAGCGCTTGATGGTGCCGCCCTTGCCGGCTGCGTCACGGCCTTCGAAGAGGATGACCACGCGCTGCCCCGTCTCCTTGACCCAGGCTTGGAGCTTGAGCAGTTCGACCTGCAGGCGGAACTTCTCCTTCTCGTAGGTCGAGCGCCGCATCAGGTTCTTGTACGGGTAGCCGCCGTCGCGCCAGTCCGGAGCGAGTTCGTCGTCGGGGTTGACCAAGGCTTTGGCGAGCTTGCCGCGGCCCTTCGCCGTGCTGCCGTCCTGTCCGAGCAGCATGCGGCGCAGCACGGTTGCATCGTCGGGTGCAGCGCCTTCGAGGATGGCACGCAAGGCCTGCGCGCGTTCGTCGGGCGAGCCCGGGGCGCCGGGCTCGAGCAAAGATTTCACCGCCTCGATGGTCTTGTCCTGCGCGGCTTCGGTCGCTTCGCGGGCCACATAAGCTTCGAGGCTGCGGCCGTGGACCGGCGACACGTCGCCACGCGAAGTGGGACGGGGCACATCGGCGGCGCGGCCCGGCTTCACCGCACGGGCGCGGCGGCTGCGTTCGGCGGGGCGGTCAACGGATGCGGCGGTGGGCGATGCGGGCTTCTCGGCCATGGGGATCCTCCTTGGACAGTGCAAAAGCTTTCACTGTGCGCCGCTGCCTGGGCCGATCGATTGATGCAAATCAAGCGCTGTCATGCGGCGGTCACAAGCCTGGCATGGCTGGGAATTTGCTCGCCCTTCAGCCACGGGCGAGGCCGCTCAAACCGGCCAGACGACGCCGTGGTCGTTGAGGATGGCGTCGAGCGGCACGTCGTGCGGCTCGGGTTCGAGGTCTTCGACGAAACCGGTCGCAAATCCGAGGCCGACGGTGAACGGCTTGGGCTCCAAGGTGGCGAGCGTGCGGTCATAAAAGCCGCCGCCGTAGCCCAGCCGGTAGCCACCGGGCCCATAGCCCACGCAGGGCACGAACAGCAGCGTGGGCACGACCACCTCCGTGTCCTTGGGCTTGGGAATGCCGTAGGCGTCTTCCTCCATCGGACAACCCGGGTACCAAGCGTGGAAGGTCAGCGTCTTGTGCTGCTTGTTCACGACCGGCAAGCCGATGCGACGCCGCTGCGGCTCATCGAGCAGCTCGCCGTCTTCCTTCCAGCGGTGCAGCGCCGGCAGGGGGTCGAACTCGCCCTTGATCGGCCAGTACGCGCCGATGACCGTATCGGGCCGGTCGACGAGCCAGATACGCAGCACCCGCTGCAAGGCCTCGGCACGTTCGAGCCGGTCGGGCAGGGCCTGACGCTCGGCGATGAGCCGTTGCCGCAGGGCTTTTTTCTCGGCGGCGAGATCGCGCTTCAAACTGTCCATAATGCTCCGCATGCGTTGGCCGAACATTCTGACATTGTCCCAATCTCCTGCTTCCACACCCCCCGCCGCCCGCTGGCGCTGCAATCTTTGGGCGATGTGGATGCTGCTCGGCGCGCTGCTCCAGCTTCCGCTGCCCGCCCAGGCTCAAACGCCCAACGGCGACGAGGTCTTGCTGCAAATGCAGCAGGCGTTTCGTAAGGGGGACAGCCATCGGCTGAGCGCCTTGTTGCCCCAGGCGCGGGGCCATGTGCTCGAGCCCTGGGCGGCGTATTGGGAACTCAAAGCGCGGCTTGAGACGGCCACGCCGCAGGAGGTGCAGGCCTTTTTCGAACGCTATGCCGGCACCTACCAGGAAGACCGGCTGCGCAACGACTGGCTGCTGCTGCTCGGCCAGCGCCGCGACTGGGACGCCTTCGCCGCCGAATTGCCGCGTTACCGCATGAAGGACGACCGCGAGGTGCGCTGTTACGCCCTCGTCGTGGACCATCTGCGCACCGGCGCCGATGTTGCCGACGAGGTGCGCCGCCTGTGGTATGCCCAACGGGATGCGGACGATGGCTGCACCCTGGCTGCCGACCGGCTCTACGCCGCGGGACGACTCAAGCCGCTGGACATCTGGCGCAAGGCGCGCCTGGCGATCGAGGCCAACCGTCCGAGGGCCGCACGCGCCGCGATCGAAATCGACGCCCCAGAAGTCGCGAGCCAAGTCAGCGACCTCATGGCCGAGCCGGCGCGTTACCTCGACAAGCACCGATGGACCGTGGGCCGCAAGCGGCGCGAGTTGGCTCTCCTGGCGCTGATCCGCCTGGCCACGAACGACCCGGCGCTTGCGGCGCGCAAACTCGAAGCGGGTTGGCTCGGAGTGTTGACGCTCGAAGAACAAAACTGGGCCTGGGGAGCCATCGGTCGTCAGGCCGCGCTGCGGCTGCAGGACGAAGCCAGCGAGCATTTCGCGCGTGTCAGCCGCCTCGCCGACCTCAACGACGACACGCTCGGCTTTGCGGCACGCGCCGCCCTGCGCCAAGGTCAATGGCCGGCCGTGCGTCGCGCCATCGAGGCCATGAGCCCCGCGGCGCAGGCGGAGCCGGTCTGGACGTATTGGCTCGCGCGCGCGCTGCTGGCGGAAATTCCACCCGACGAGCGTGCGCGCTTTGCCGCCGAGGATGCCCGAGCCGCAGCGAGCGCCCCCACCCGCAAAGCCCCCGCGGAGATCTACGCCGTGCGCCGGCACCATGCCGAGTGGCGCCACGCGCAGCAGGCGCTGGCCTCGATCGCGTCGCCCCGGGGCTTTTATGAAATGCTCGCACTCGAAGACTTGGGGCAGCGCCTGGCGGTTCCCCCCAAACCCGCGCCGCTGACCGCCGAAGAAAAGGCGCAGGCCCGCGCCGAGCCCGGCTTGCAGCGGGCGCTGGCGGCCATCGCCCTCGGGCTGCGCAGCGAAGGCGTGCGTGAATGGAACTACACCACGAACCTGCATCAGAACGGCGGCATGAGCGACCGCGCGCTGCTGGCAGCGGCCGATCTGGCCTGCGAGCGGTCCGTCTGGGACCGCTGCATCAACACCAGCGAGCGCACGCGCGAGCTGATCGACTTCGAACAGCGGTTTCCCATGCCACACCGCGACGCGGTGCTCCAGCGCAGCCAGGCGATTGGCCTCGACCCCGCGTTTGTCTACGGCCTGATCCGGCAGGAAAGCCGCTTCATCACCGACGCACGCTCGGGCGTGGGCGCCTCGGGGCTGATGCAGGTCATGCCCGCGACCGCGCGCTGGACAGCCAAGAAGATCGGGCTCAACGGCTTCACGGTGGATCGGCTCAACGACCGCGACACCAACATCGCCATCGGCACGGCCTATCTGAAGCTTTTGCTCGACGCCTTCGACGGCTCGATGCCGCTGGCCACAGCCGCCTACAACGCCGGGCCGGGACGTCCGCGCGCCTGGCGCAACGGCCCCGTGCTCGAAGCCGCGATCTGGGCCGAGAACATTCCGTTCAACGAAACCCGGGAGTATGTGAAAAAGGTGCTCGCCAACACCACGAGTTACGCCGCACTCATCACCGGCGAGCCGCAATCGCTGCGCCGCCGGCTCGGCCTCGTCGGGCCACGCCCCGCTGGGTTGGAGCCGCCCGAGAACCGCGACTTACCCTGAACCAACCCCTGGCGATGTCCCCCGTGCGCAAGGGGCCGGTTCAGCGTTGCTCGTGCGCGAGGCCGTCGAGCGCCTGGAACAGCGCCTGACGCGCCTGGCTCACGACCTGAGCCTTCCACTCGGGTGTTTCGGTGTAGAAGGCTGCGCGTATGCGCCGGCGGATGGCCACCGCGGTGGTCGCGTCCGCCTCGGGGTGCTGGTGCAGCCACTGCTCGGCGCGCAAGGCCTCGGTCACCTCCTCGATCGGCTCGGTACCGTACTCGAGGGCGATGCCGGTGTATTCGGCCTGAGGGCACTCTTCGTAAGCGGCGTTCCACATCAAGCCGGTCAGCAAGGCCGAAGACGACGAACCGTCGTAGATGGAGGTCACCGCCGGTCCCCACCACCGACGGGCGCGCGCGATGGCGCTTGGATCGTTGCGGCCCGCAAAAATCCGCTCCCCGATGCCCTGGGGACCCAGGCCGGTGTGCAGGTCGATCCAGGCCAGGCGCTGTGCCCCGCGCCCCCAACGTCGCAGCACGCTGCGCAGGGTGACATGGCTCCAGGTGGGCGCATGACCCCCGAAAAACAGTCCGTCGGGGAATTCATATTGACCCCGTGTCACCGCGGCCTGGTAAGCCGCGCCACCGTGGGTGCGTATCCATTGCTGCAGGCCGGCCTCGTGGGCGGCATCGGGTGGCCAGTGTTCGGGCAACAGCCAGGGGTGCAAGGAACGGTATTCGGGGTTGTCGGACAATGGCTGGGCGAAATCCTGAAAGTTGCGGTTCAGGTCGACGTTTTCATGCGTCACCCGGCGACCGAAGGAAAAGCCATAGGGGTTGAGCGCGTGCAGGAACAGAACCGAGACGCCCGCAGCCTGCGCGGCCTCGAGCCAGGCTGCATCGTGCAGGGCAAACACCTGCACGCCCGAACCACAGTAACCCTCGATGCCGTGGCAGGCACTGCTGACGATCAGCAGGCGCTCGGGGCGCTCGGCGGCCGCGCCGGGGTCGCTGACGGCCGGTGCATAGGCGACGTCGAGCGCGAGATCCTCACCCTCGATGCCGCGCAAGGGGTGAGCGAAAGATGCCAAGTGCAGCCCGGCAGCGGCGGCCGCCTCGAGAAAGCGCCGACGCGCTTCGCGATAGGTGTTGGAGAAGGCCTGGGTAAGGTCGATCATCGGACCTGCGCGAGCCAGCGTTCGGCCAGCTGAACCCAATAGGTCGCCCCGAGCGGAATCAGTTCGTCGTTGAAGTCGTAACTGGGGTTATGCAGGGTGCAGGGACCGGCACCGTGGCCGGCTTCGCGGTGGCTGCCTTCGCCGTTTCCGATGAAGCAATAGGCGCCGGGCTTGACCTGGAGCATGTAGGCGAAATCCTCGGCCCCCATCGTCGGTTCCTGGTCGAGAACGGCTTCGGCACCGACGATGTCGGCCATCACGGCGCGGGCAAATTCCGCTTCTGCCGCGGAATTGACGGTGGGCGGGTAGTTGCGCACGAATTCGAAGTCGCAACTCATCCCGAACGCGGCCGCCGTGTGCTCGGCAATCTCGCGCATCCGGCGCTCGATGAGGTCGAGCACGTCGACGCTGAAGGTGCGCACGGTGCCTTGCAATTCGCAGGACTCAGGCACGACGTTGGTCGCCTCGCCGGCATGGATCATGGTCACGCTCAGCACCGCGGCGTCGATGGGTTTCTTGTTGCGGCTGATGATGGTTTGGAAGGCCTGCACCATCTGGCAGGCGACCGGCACCGGGTCGAGCCCCAGATGCGGCAGCGCCGCGTGACAGCCCTTGCCGCGCAGCGTGATCTTGAACTCATTGCTCGAAGCCATCACCGGACCGGGGCTGACGGCGAAGCTGCCCACCGGGAAGCCCGGCCAGTTGTGCATGCCGAACACCGCTTCCATGGGGAAGCGTTCGAACAGGCCGTCGCGGATCATTTCGCGGGCGCCGCCGCCGCCCTCTTCCGCAGGCTGGAAGATCAGGTAGACCGTGCCGTCGAAGTCCCGCTGGCGCGACCAATGCCGCGCCGCGGCGAGCAGCATCGCCACATGGCCGTCGTGGCCGCAGGCGTGCATCTTGCCCGCATGGCGGCTGGCGTGCGCGAAGTGGTTGTGCTCTTGGATCGGCAGCGCGTCCATATCCGCGCGCAGGCCGACGGCGCGACCGCAGGCGCCACCGTCCCGGCCGTGGACGATGCCGACGACCCCTGTTTTGCCGAGCCCGCGGTGGATGGGGATGCCCCATTCCGTGAGGCGCGCGGCGACGATGTCGGAGGTTCGAGCCTCTTCGAAGCACAGCTCGGGGTGCGCATGCAGGTCCCGACGGATTTCGGCGATGGCCGCCGCGTCGGCGAGTAGGGTGTCGATCAGCTTCATGGTCCGGACAGTCTAGCCCGATCGTTCGAGCTCTGCCACGGGGCTTGCCCGGACCGTGCCCCCGCCCCCGCTTCGTGGTTCAATCTACGTCCGATCATCCCCGCTGGGGATCGGGGTTTTTCCCTCCAGAGCCAGAACCGATGAATTCCGTCACCACACCTCCGTCCGTCGGCCACACCGTGCGCGGCGCCTGCCCGCACGACTGCCCCGACACTTGCGCCCTCCTCACGACGGTCGAAAACGGCGTCGCCGTGCGCGTGCAGGGCAATCCCGAGCATCCGGCCACGGCCGGCGTGCTGTGCACCAAGGTGGCCCGCTACCCTGAGCGCACCTATCACCCGGATCGCGTGCTGCAGCCGCTCAAGCGCAGCGGCCCCAAAGGCAGCGGCCAGTTCACGCCGGTGTCTTGGGACGAAGCGCTCGACACCATCGCCGCGCGCCTGGGGGCGATTGCCGCGCGCAACCCCGAGGCGGTGCTGCCCTACAGCTACGCGGGCACCATGGGTTTGGTGCAAGGGGAGGCGATGGCGGCGCGCTTTTTTCATCGAATGGGCGCGTCGCTGCTCGACCGCACCATCTGCTCGGCCGCCGGGGGCGAAGCGCTGCTCTACACGATCGGCGCCAAGGTGGGCATGCGGGTGGAGTTCTTCGCCGAATCCCGACTCATCCTGATCTGGGGCAGCAACTCGATCACCAGCAACCTGCACTTCTGGCGGCATGCGCAGGAGGCCAAGCGCCGCGGCGCGCGCCTGGTGTGCATCGACCCGCGGCGTACCGAGACGGCCGAGAAATGCCACGAGCACCTGCAACTGCTGCCGGGCACGGACGCCGCGCTGGCGCTCGCACTGATGCACGAGCTCATCACCCACGATTGGCTCGATCGGGACTACATCGAGCGCCACACCCTCGGCTTCGAGGCGCTCGCGGCGCGGGCGCTGCAATGGCCGCCCGAGCGCGCGGCCGAGGTCTGCGGGCTGCCGGTGGCACAGATTCGCGCGCTCGCGCAGGCCTGGGGCACGACGCAACCGGCGGCTATTCGCCTCAACTACGGCATGCAGCGGGTGCGCGGTGGCGGCAACGCGGTGCGGGCCATCGCCTGCCTGCCGGCGCTGACCGGCGCCTGGCGGCACCGCGCGGGTGGGCTGCTGTTGTCGAGCTCGGGCGCGTTTCCGATCGACCGCGCCGCGCTGCAGCGGCCGGATCTGCTGGGCACGCGGCGGCCGCGCACGATCAATATGTCGACCATCGGCGACGATTTGCTGCGCGTAGCCTCGAGCGGCTTTGGGCCGAAGATCGAAGCGCTCGTCGTCTACAACAGCAACCCGGTGGCGGTGGCGCCCGAATCGGCCAAGGTGGTGCAGGGATTTGCGCGCGAGGACCTGTTCACCGTGGTGCTCGAACACTTCCGCACCGACACGGCTGACCATGCCGACTTCATCCTGCCCGCCACCACGCAGCTCGAGCACTGGGACATCCACACCAGCTACGGCCACACCGACGTGCTGCTCAACCGCCCAGCGATTGCGCCGCTCGGCGAGGCGCGGCCCAACACCGAGATCTTCCGCGCGCTCGCCACGCGCATGGGCTACACCGAGGCCTGCTTCGCCGACGACGACCTGACGCTGTGCCGCACGGCCTTGGGCGCGCGCGTGGACTTCGAGCGGCTGCTGGCGCAGGGCTTTGCGCCGCTGGAGCTGCCCGAAGCGCCGTTTGCCGAAGGGAATTTCCCGACGCCCTCGGGGCGCTGCGAGTTCTGGAGCGAGCGGCTTGCCGCGCAAGGGCTCGATGGCCTGCCCGACCATCTGCCGAACCACGAGGCGTCAGGGAGCGACCCGCGTCATCCGCTGGCGATGATCTCGCCACCGGCGCGCCACTTTCTCAACTCCAGCTTCGTCAACGTCGAGAGCCTGCGTGCGAGCGAGGGTGAACCGCTGCTCGAAATCCACGCCACCGACGCGGCCGCGCGCGGCATTGCCGACGGCGACGAGGTGCGCGTGTACAACGACCGCGGCAGCCACCGCTGCATCGCGCGCATCAGCCCACGGGCGCGCGCGGGCGTGGTCAACGGCCTGGGCATCTGGTGGCGCAAGTTCGGGCGCGACGGAACGAACGTGAACGAACTCACGAGCCAGCGCTTGACCGACCTCGGCCGCGGCCCGACGTTTTACGACTGTCTGGTCGAAGTCGAGCGCTTCGCCCCTGGCGCCCAGCGCAGCGCCGCCGAGGGATGCGCCTGAGTTTGGGCCACGGCGGTGCGAGCGCCCGCGCGGCGCGCCACCGCGGGCAGAGGGCGCTCCTGCTGCTGGCGTTTCTGCCGGTGCTGGCGGGCTGCAGCAGCCTCGACGGGCTGGGCTACTACGCGCAGGCGGTGCGTGGGCACCTGGACCTGCTCGCCGAGGCGCGGCCGATCGACGACTGGCTCAGCGACCCCGCCAGCAGCGAGGCCTTGCGTGACCGGCTGCGACTGGCGCAGGCAATGCGCGCCTTCGCCGTCGACGCACTCGCGCTGCCGGACAACGCCTCCTACCACCGCTATGCCGATCTGCGCCGACCGTACGCCGTGTGGAACGTGGTCGCCGCGCCGGCGGATGCGCTCACGCTCAAAACCTGGTGCTTTCCGGTGGCGGGCTGCGTAGGCTACCGGGGTTACTTTGCCGAAGCCGACGCCCGCGCCGAGGCTGCCCTGCTGGCGCGCGAAGGCTGGGAGGTCGACGTCTATGGCGTGCCCGCGTATTCGACGCTCGGTCGGCTCAACTGGATCGGCGGCGACCCCTTGTTGTCGACCTTCGCGCTCGGACACGAGGGCGACCTGGCGCGGCTGATGTTCCACGAGCTCGCGCACCAGGTGCTTTATGTCGAAGGCGACACGGAATTCAACGAGTCCTTCGCCAGCGCGGTCGAGCGCGCGGGCGTGGCGCTGTGGCTCGATCGGCACGGCAACGAGGTCACGCGCGCGAGCTGGGCACGGACCCTGCGCCAGCGGGAGGCGTTTGCCGCGCTCACCCGCGCGACACGGCAGGCCCTGGCGGCTGTTTATGAACAAAATCGGCCAGATCCCGGCGTGAATCGGTCGATGATTGCTATCAAAATGGAAGTCATGGCGCGTTTTCGCGCCGACTACGAAGCGCTCAAACGCGGCTGGCCCGAGCCCGATGCGCGCTGGAGCGGCTACGACGCCTGGGTGGCGAAGGCGAATAACGCGAGCTTTGGCGCTTTGGGGGCGTATGACGCGCTGCGGCCCGGCTTCGAGGTGCTGCTGGCGCGCGCGGGTGGCGGCGTCACCCCCGCGCAGTGGCGCTCCTTTTATGATGCGGTGCGCCGCCTCGCCGCGCTGCCGCCCGGTGAGCGGCACGCTGCCCTCGAGGCCTTGGCCGCCACTGCGAAGGAACGCTAGACCCATGTCCACCATCCACATCCACCGCAAACACCACCTCGGCCATGCCGCGGCGCGCAAGCTCGCCCTGCGCTGGGCCGAGGAGGCCGAGCGTGATTTCGGCATGGCCTGCACCTATGAAGAAGGCGACGACGAGGACACGGTGCACTTCCAGCGCACCGGTGCCAGCGGCACGCTCAAAGTGTTGCCGCATGCCTTCGAACTCGAGGCCAAGCTCGGCTTTCTGCTCGGCGCGTTCAAAGACCGCATCGAGGCCGAGATCGTGAAGAACCTCGACGAACTGCTGGCCCATCCGCCGGCGGCGCGCAAAGCCGCTGCCGGTCCGCACGCGGACACCGCCGCCAAGAAGAGGGGCGCTGGCAAGAAAGCCGTTTGATCTTCGTTCACTGGGCCTCGCCGCCGAGTCCCCGTCGAATCGCCATGTCCGAAACCTCACCCACCCCCGCAACGCACCCGTCAGCGACGCTGGATGCGCCGCTCGGCCCGCTCGCAGGCCTCAAGGTGCTCGAACTCGGGCAGCTCATCGCCGGCCCGTTCGCGGCCAAGACACTGGCCGACTTCGGCGCCGATGTGGTGAAGATCGAACCCCCCGGCGCGGGCGACCCGCTGCGGCGCTGGCGCTTGCTCAAGGACGGCACCTCGGTCTGGTGGCAGGTGCAGTCGCGCAACAAGCGCTCGCTGGCGCTCGACCTGCGGCAGCCCGAAGCGCAGGACGTGGTGCGCGCACTCGCCCGCGAAGCCGACGTGCTGATCGAAAACTTCCGCCCCGGCGCGATGGAGGGCTGGGGGCTGGGGCCGGATGCGCTCTTGGCGCTGAACCCGCGGCTCGTGATGCTGCGCATCAGCGGCTACGGCCAGAGCGGCCCCTACCGCGACAAGCCGGGCTTTGGCGTGGTGGCCGAGGCCATGGGGGGGCTGCGCCACCTCACCGCCGAGCCGGGTCAGGTGCCGGTGCGCGTGGGTGTGTCCATCGGCGACACACTGGCGTCGCTGCACGGCGTCATCGGCGTGCTGATGGCGCTGTATGAGCGCGAGCGCTCGGGCCGCGGCCAGGTCATCGACGTGGCGCTGTACGAGGCGGTGTTCAACTGCATGGAGAGCCTGCTGCCCGAATACAGCGCGTTTGGCGTCGTGCGCGAGCCTGCGGGCAGCGCGCTGCCCGGCATCGCGCCGAGCAACGCCTACCGCTGCCGCGACGGCTATGTGCTCGTCGCTGGCAATGGCGACAGCATCTTCCGCCGGCTGATGCACGCGATCGGCCGCGACGACCTGGGTTCAGACCCGGCGCTGGCCGACAACGCGGGCCGCGTGGCACGCGTGGCCGAAATCGACGCCGCCATCGGCGCCTGGACGCTCGTGCGCAGCGTGGCCGAGGTGCTGGCCGCGCTCGACGCCGCCGAGGTTCCGGCTGGGCGCATCTACACGGTGGCCGACATCGCGGCCGACCCGCATTACCGGGCGCGCGGCATGATCGAGCGCATCACCCTGGCCGACGGCAGCGCACTCGAGGTGCCGGGCATCGTGCCCAAGCTCTCCCGCACCCCAGGCGCGCACCGGCGCAATGCGCCCGCGCTCGGGGCGGACACCGACGCGGTGCTGCGCGAGCTGGGTTTGTCGGACGAACAGATCGCGGCGCTGCGCGCGCGTGGTGTCATCGCCTGAGCGTGTTCCCCGTACGGGGCTGCGGGTGCGATCAGAGGCTGAGAGGGAATTGGGCGTGCCCGAAGGGGCGCCCCAAAACGCGCCCGAGTAGGCGCAAAGCACAGCCGTAGCTCGGGCTACGGCGCGCATTTGCAACGCCCTCGGGCGTGTTTTGGGGCGTCAAAGCGGGCA
>NZ_JAEMQB010000183.1:0-29891 GCF_022759015.1 Tibeticola sp.
AGAAACTCGTGTTCATGAACCAGAGGAACCGATGAGCGAGGGCACGAAGCGCTGGGTCGAGCCGGTGGTGCTGTGCGACCGCGGCATCCGCCTCGAGCCGCTCGAGCGGGCGCACGAAGCGGGTTTGCGCGCGGCCGCGGCCGACGGCGCGCTGTGGAACTTGCGCGTCACCTCGGTGCCTGAGCCCGAGCAAACCGCTGCCTACATCGAAACCGCCCTCGCCCAGCGCGCCGAAGGCAGCCGCCTCGCCTTAGCGGTGGTGGACGAGGCCAGCGGCCAGGTGCTCGGCAGCACGAGTTACCACGACATCCTGCCGGCCGTGAAGCGGCTGGAAATCGGCTGGACCTGGTACGCGCAGCGGGTGCAGCGCACCCATGTCAACACGGTCTGCAAGCTGATGCTGATGCAGCACGCCTTCGAAACGCTGGGCGCGCGCATCGTCGGCTGGCGCACCGACAACTTCAACTTCGCCTCGCAGCGCGCCATCGAGCGCCTGGGCGCGAAGAAGGACGGCGTGATCCGCGGCCAGGCCCTGCGGCGCGACGGCACCATCCGCGACACCGTCATGTACAGCCTGAGCGCGTTCGAATGGCCCGAATCGCGCGCCCAGCTGCTCGACCGGCTGCGCCGCCACGACGCCGCTGCCCGGGAGTCCTGACATGCTCATCGACTTCTTCTACACCTTGCGTGCCGCCAAGCTGCCCGTCTCGGTCAAGGAATTCTTGACCCTGCTCGAGGCCTTGCAGGCCGACGTGGTCGGCCCGCGCACCGAGGACGCCTGCAGCCTCGACGACTTTTATTACCTCGCGCGTGCCACGCTCGTCAAAGACGAGAAGCACTACGACAAGTTCGACCGTGCGTTCGCCGCCTACTTCAAGGGCGTCGAGCTGCTCACCGACTTCACCAAGGAGATCCCGCAGGACTGGCTGCGCAAGCTACTCGAGCGCGAACTCTCGCCCGAGGAGAAGGCCGCCATCGAGAAAATGGGCTGGGACGAGCTCATGGAGACGCTCAAAAAACGGCTCGAAGAGCAGAAAGAGCGGCACGAAGGCGGCAACAAGTGGATCGGCACCGGCGGCACCAGCCCCTTCGGCCACGGCGGCTACAACCCGCAAGGCATCCGCATCGGCGGCAAGGGCGGCAACAAGAGCGCGGTCAAGGTCTGGGACCAGCGCGCCTACCGGGACTACGACGACACGCAGGAGCTCGGCACCCGCAACATCAAGGTCGCCTTGCGCCGCCTGCGCAAGTTCGCCCGCGAAGGCCATGAGCTCGAGCTCGACCTGCCCGACACCATCCGGGCCACCGCGGCGAACGCGGGTTATCTCGACCTCAAGATGATCCCCGAGCGGCACAACAACGTCAAAGTGCTGCTGCTCATGGATGTCGGCGGCACGATGGACGAGCACATCGCGCGCGTCGAGGAACTGTTTTCCGCCGTCAAGAGCGAGTTCAAGCACCTCGAGTTCTATTACTTCCACAACTGCGTCTACGACTTCCTGTGGAAGAACAACCGCCGGCGCTTCGCGGAAAAGTTCCCCACCTGGGACATCATCCGCAAATACAACAAGGACTACAAACTCATCTTCGTCGGCGACGCGACGATGAGCCCTTATGAAATCCTGCAACCTGGCGGCAGCGTTGAATACAACAACGAAGAAGCCGGCGCCGAGTGGCTGCAGCGGCTCACCCACGCCTTCCCCAAATTCGCCTGGATCAATCCCGAACCGCAAGGCGTCTGGGAATACCGCCAAAGCATCTCCATCATCCAGCAGCTCATGGGCAACCGCATGTACCCGCTGACCCTCAAAGGACTGGAAGAGGCCATGCGGCTGCTGAGCAAATGAACCCTGCCTTGGGGCAACGCTGAACAAGTCCCTCGGGCGCCATCGCAGGAACTGATTCAGCGTTGCCTCGGCTCGGAGCGGCATTCAGCCGCGCCGGCGGTCTTGCATCTCCGCCCCCATGCGGGCCAACTCTGCGTCCGAAAACAGCGGCTTTGCCGCCGGATAGGCCGCTTGCTCTTCGAGCGCGACATGCGCGCGGTTCATCGCAATGAATGCAGCGGCATCGGCTCGGGCATCGGCGTCCAAGGGTGCTGGCGTCGGCGCGTGCACCCAGTCCTCGAGCCGCGCGCGCAGACGCGGCCATGCTTCGTTGAACCGGCGGTGCTCGGCCTGCAATTGCTGCACCACCTCGCGCAAACGCGCATCTCCCAGGGCCAGCAAGGCGGGGAACACATGACGTTCCTCGTCCTCATGATGCTGCGGAGCCGCACGGTCGAAATAGCGCAGCACGTCCTTCGCCGCCGAACGCGAGGCCGCATCATGCCCATGAGCGTCGATGTGTGCCACCAAACGCTCGAGCAGATCGAGCGAGCGCAACACCCGCTCGTGACAGGCCTCGAGCATGTCGAAGGGCGCATCGAAACCCGCGACGGGCGCGGCAAATCCCGGAAACGAAATCGTCGTATTCATGTTGAAGAGCCTTCCCAAAGCGGACGGGCGCGGCCGCAATCACCCGAGACGCGCCGCAAGGAAGAGCATAGGCCCCAAGCCCGCCCACTACAATCGCAACACCCTGCCGCGCGTAGGGGATGCATCGACATCCGACCCTCGGGCCGCCGTAGTTCAATGGATAGAACGGGGACCTCCTAAGTCTCAGATACAGGTTCGATTCCTGTCGGGGGCACCAGCAAAAAAAAGCCGCCAGAGGGTCTGGCGGCTTTTTGGGGCAACTGGCGCAACGCCGGCTGCGATCAGATGGCAGCGTATCCCGGATTGGGGAGCACGTCGCCGACCAGTTTGGGGGTATTGAGTTTGCGCGGCGCCACCTTGCCGCCGCGGGCCTTGAGCCAGGTCTCGACGACTTCCCAAACCTGCGGGTTGCCCTGGTTTTTCGCCTCTTCGGCCACCGGTGCCCATCCGGCGACCTTGTATTTCTTGTTGGCCTCGATCGGCTTGCCATTGAGGCGCATGTCATCGATGCGCTTGCCCATGCCGGCCGTCGGGTTGCAGCTGTAGGTCAAGCCGCCGACGCGCACCATGTCACCCCCCTGTTGGTAGTAAGGGTCGGGGTTGAACAGGTTGTCGCACACGTCTTCGAGCACCGTCTTGATCGTCTCGCCGGTCATTTCGGTGATCGTGGCATACGAATACGTCGTCGCCGTCATGTCGAGCAGCCACTCACGCGTGATCGGCTGCCCGGGCAGCAGCGTCGTGCCCCAGCGGAAGCCCGGCGAGAATGCGATCTCGGCGCCCTGAACGTCCATCAACGCGTCGACCAGCAGCTGGTCGCCGGTGCCGTTGAAGTTGCCGCGACGGTAGAGCAGGCCCTCGGTGATGGCCAGCTGCTCGCTGAGCTTGCTCTCGTACGGCGCGCGGATCTTGGTGATGAGCGCATCCATCTCCTTGTCCGCCGGCAGCATGTTGGCGAACACCGGCAGCAGCTTATAGCGGTAATCCACCACCTTGCCGCCCTTGACGTCGAAGTCCAGCACACCGAGGAACTTGCCGTTCGAGCCGGCGTTGGTGACGAGCGTCTTGCCGCCCTTGTTGCTGACGATGGACGCCACCGGCATGCCATCGTGCGTGTGGCCACCCATGATGGCGTCGATACCGCTCACACGGCTGGCCATCTTCAGGTCCACATCCATGCCGTTGTGGCTGATGACGACGACCACCTGCGCACCCTTGGCGCGGGCCTCATCGACCATCTTCTGCATGTTCTCGTCTTGGATCCCGAAGGCCCAGTCGGCCACCATGTAGCGCGGGTTGGCGATCGGCGTGTAGGGGAAGGCCTGGCCAATGATGGCGCACGGAACCCCGTTGATTTCGCGGATCACATAGGGTTTGAAGACTGGGTCACCAAAATCATTGGTCTTGACGTTCTGCGCCACGAAATCGACCTTGCCGGCAAAGTCTTTCTCGACGATCTCCTTGACACGCTCCATGCCCAGGGTGAATTCCCAGTGGCCGGTCATCACATCGACCCCCAGCAGCTTGCACGCATCGACCATGTCCTGGCCATTCGTCCAGAGCGCAGTCCCCGAACCCTGCCAGGTATCACCGCCGTCGAGCAGTAAGGCGCCGGGTCGGCTCGCCTTCATCCGCTTGACCAGCGTGGCGAGGTGCGCAAACCCACCCACCTTGCCGTAGCGCTTGGCGGCTTTCTCGAAATCGAGGTAGGTCAGCGCGTGGGCCTCGGCCGTGCCCGGGCGCACCTTGGCCACCTTCAGCAAATGCTCGCCGACGAGGTGGGGCAGGTTGCCCTTCATCGAACCAATGCCGAGGTTGATGTGCGGTTCACGGAAATAAATCGGCTTGAGCTGCGCGTGGCAGTCGGTCATGTGCAGAAAGGACACATTCCCGAAACGGGGAATGTCGTACAAACCCTGAGACGCCGTCGCGGCGTCCGCTTCGGCCCAGCGGCCCAAGCCCATGCCCGCCACGGCGCCCGCGCCGAGCACCTGGAAAAATTCGCGTTTCGTCAGATTCATGATTCAGCAAAGATGAGTGGATTCGTCGAAGAAAAACCCGGCGGAGCCGGGCTTTCCAGGGGGCTCACTGGTTGACCGGAGATTTCGGATCCAGTAACAGCGCCATAACGTGGCGGATCTGGTCCTCGGTCAGGATGCCCTTATGGCCGGCACGCGGCATGTTGGAACACGCGTTATACGCCTTGGAGTTGTAGATCTTGCCCCAGGTGTATTCGACGATGGCCTTCGCCGCAGGGCTGTTCGGGTCGGTCACGCCACGAAGCTTGCCGTAGTTCCACAGGCTCGGACCGATCGTGCCGTAGGAAATTTCTTTCTTGTCGATCTGGTGGCAGTTGTAGCAGTTGCCGCCGTTGACCACATTGGCGTCATCGCTCCAGGTCAGGCCGCGACCACTTTGGGCGATTTTTTCGCCCTCTTTCCAATCCCCCAGGAATTTCCCGTCCTTGGGCCATTGGATGGTCTTGAAGTTGACCGCCTCCAAGCGCTTGGCGGTGGCTTCGTCGAGCGGCTTGCCCGCAACGTCGGCTGCGCTGCACAGCCGCAGGGTTTCGTCGATCTCTTGCAGGATCGAAGCCTTCACGATGCCCTTGTCGTGAAAGTCTTTTTTCACGATTTGAGCGGTCAGGGCGTCATAGTCCGGCGTCGCCCCAGGCCCGCCCGCACAACCGACAAGGGCAGCGACCGCGACCGACGCGCCCACGAGCGCGAACAGATGTTTCGTCTTCATGCTGGATGTCTCCCGTATCAGCGTTTGATGGCCGGAACCGCGGACTTCGCGCCATTGGCGTTGACGCCGAGGTACACGCTCAGGGCGATCGTGGCGTCGCCAGCATAGTCGGGCTCAGGGAATCGCTGCTGGCGATAGCAGTCGTTCAGGCGATGCTGCATGCTCCACATCTGTCCGTTGGACACCCGATACGCCGGCCATGCGGCAAAGCCCACGCCGTCGCCCGGGTTCTTCGTGAGATTGGGCAAGTCCTGCAGGCGAATGCGCCAACCGTCACCCCCGTGGCATGTAGCGCAAGAAAAATCATGAGGGCCCGCCCTCATGAAGAAGAGGCGCTTGCCCACTTCGTACGCCGTCTTTTCTTCGGGACGGGTCTGCGGAACGTTGAACCGCATGCCTTTGGACTCCGCACCAATCCAGGTCACCAGCGCCGTGATGTTGGCCTTCTCGCCTTTCCCAAACGGCGTCTTGGCAATCTCGGCGGCGTTGAAACCCTGCAAGGTTTCCATGCAGGTCAACAGCCGGGACTCCAAATCCTGAACCCGCTTCGTGTCGTGGAAATACCGAGGCAGCTCGACAAAAGCGCCTTTGACGACGCCCGGGCCCTTGCCCAGGTCACACTGTTCCAGGGATGCATTCTTCGGACCCCGCTTGGTTTTCCAAAGATCCTCACCCTTGGCCTCGAACAGATCGGCAGGGTTGCCGTCCTGCAACATGGCCCGATATTCCTCGATCGAGTCGACCGCCGACTTTTGGGCCCATGCGACCGAACCCGCCAGGGCAGCCAGCATCGCGATGGGCACAACGTTTCGCTTCATATGGAGACCTCGTCCAAAAAAGGAAAAGGGGTGAGGCGAGCCCCACCCCGTGACGACTGCTGGGTTTAGGAAACCGTTGCTTCGTCGGTGCGGCTTTCGCCCTTGTTGTCCTTCCAGGTCACGGCAATCTTGTCACCGGCCTTCGCGCCCTTGACGAAGAACTGCAGGAACGGGTTCTTCGAGACGGACGGTCCCCATTCGGCCGTCATGATCGTGTTGCCGTTGAGCTTGGCTTCGACTTCCTGGATGAAGTGCGCGGGCACGAGCTTGCCTGCGGCATCTTTGCGCTGACCGGACTCCATCTCGTGGCTCATGAGCACACGGACGGTGGCTTTGTCGCCGGACACTTGAGCGCGAATACGCATCGGATCTGCCATGATGATTCTCCTGATTCAAAAATTCTGAAGGTATTTGGACTGGGTGTGCCCGGCCGATCAGCCGCCGCAACCGCCGAGCGTGACCTTGACTTCTTTCTTGGCGTACAAGGCCTTGCCGTCGTTCATGATGGCCACGGCGTACACGTCCGAAGACTGACCCATCTTGGCGCGGGTCGAGAAGTTGGGTTCGACGGCGTCGGACACGTTGAACAGGGCCACCAGGGCAGCGGGGTTCTTCTCGACCAAGATCAGAACCTGCTTGACGCCCGGCAGCGAGCAGCTCGCACCCAGGGGCACCACGGCGCCGTTTTCAGCAATGTCCGGACCGGTGATGGTGACGTCTTTGCTTTCGGTCGGCGCATTGCCGCCCACGGCCTTGACGACATCGGCGAGCGACTTGGCTTCGAACGCGGCCTTGTTGTAGGCATAGGCGAACTGGGGGAACATACCCGTCGACGCCAGCAGACCGGCAACGAGGGCGCTTTGCTTGAGGGCTTCGCGGCGAGTTTTCATGAGGAATCTCCTGTGGTGAATGAAATGTAATGGTGCATGGGCGGGTACGCCGCCCGGTATTACCCTGACTGCTTGATTCGCCGCCTTACTTGGCAGCGCCCGCCACGAGCCAGGCCGCGATGGTCTTGGCGTCGGCGTCGCTGAGCGTCTGGGGCGGCATTGGCACCGCACCCCACACACCCGACCCGCCGGATTTGATCTTACCGACAAGGTAGTCCACCTTGCCCGCATGTTTTTTCGCGACATCGGTGAAGGCCGGCCCAACGATCTTGTTGTTGATACCGTGGCAGGCGGTGCAGCCGTTCTTGGACAACAGTTCCGTCGGCGCCTTCGGGCCTGCGTTGGCTTGTGCGGGGGCTGGCCCGACAGCCGGTGTCGCCGAGGCCCCTTCCCCGAGGCTCTTGGGCGCGGGTTTGGTCGTGTCCTCACCCCGCACCGGACCGATGATGCGGTTTTGCTCGGCCAGGTTGCCGTGGGCATTGCGTGCGAAGTCCGGCAGGAACGAGGCGACCTTGGGCTCTGGCGCGCAATCCTTCATGCAGGCGACGTTGTGCGTGTCGGGCGTCTTGGTGCCGCCAAACTCGTTGCCAGGCCACAGGTGGTGCTTGGTCGTCATGCCGTTGCGGTTGGGCATGCGCTGCTGCACCTCGGCAATGTTCTTGTCCGACAAAGTGAAGTTGTCGGGCACGATGCCGTTCAAGTTCAGCAGGAAGGCGACGACCGAATACACCTCATCGGGCGACAAGGACTTGGGTTGGGTCCAGGGCATCGCCCGGTGGATGTAATCCCAGATCGTCGACAAGGTCGCAACCTTCATGAAGGTCGTGCGGCCAGCCGTCGGGTCCTTGAGCTTGGCAACCCGCCCGGTCTTGATGTCGTCCGGCGTGATGCCGCCCACAAGCGGGCTGAACACTTCGTTGGAATCACCGAAGGTACCGTGGCAGCTCGCACATTTGGTTTCCCAAACATCCTGACCTTTGGCGACCGTGCCGGAGCCCGGAGGCAGACCCTTGAAGTCGGGTCGAACATCGATATCCCAGGCAGCGACTTCCTTCGGCGTCGCGGTGCGGCCGACGCCCGGAAACTTCTCAGCGGCCTGGGCGGGGATCAGGCCCGCGAGGGCGAGCAGGGCCGCCGACAATGCGGCTTTACGAAAGCTGGACATTCTTGACCTCTCCGTTTTCCTGGACGAGCCACGACTGGATCGCGTTGTTGTGGTAGATCGAGCGCGTGCCGCGCACCGCCCGAAGTTGCTTGTAGGTCGGCTGGACGAAACCCGTCTCGTCCATGGCGCGGCTTTGCAAGATGGCGGGTTTGCCGTCCCAGACCCAATCGATGTTGAAGCGGGTCAGCGCCTTGGAGTGCACCGGGCCTTCGAGACGCGCCGTGCGCCAATTGCGGCCGCCGTCGACCGACACATCCACGCGCTTGATCTTGCCGAAGCCCGACCATGCCAGGCCCGTGATGTTGTAGAAGCCCTTGTCGAGCAGCACCTGCCCACCGGAGGGCGTGGTGATGACGCTCTTGGCCTCTTGCAAGTTGCTGTACTGGCGATGCAGCCCGTCCGGCATGAGATCGATGTAGTGGACGGCCTCGTCTTTGGTGGCGTAGGGCTTGTCGCCGAGTTCGATGCGGCGCAGGTACTTGACCCAGCTCACACCCTGCACGCCCGGGACGACCAAGCGCAACGGGTAGCCGTTTTCAGGACGCAGCATCTCGCCGTTTTGGCCGTAGGCCACGAGCACCTCACCCGACAGAATGAGGCTCATCGGGATCGTCCGCGTCATCGAAGAGCCGTCCGCGCCTTCAGCCAGCACGAACTTGCCGTTCTTGAGATCGGCCCCTGCCATTTCGAGCAGCGTGATCAGCGGCACGCCGGTGAATTCACTGCAAGACAACATCCCGTGGGTGTATTGCACGGTGGGGACCGCGACGTTGCCCCACTCGGCCGCCGTGTTCGCACCGCACTCGATGAAGTGGAAGCGCGACACGGAGGGCAGACGCATGATCTCGTCCATGGTCAGCACCATCGGCCGCTTGACCATGCCGTTGATCATCAAGCGGTGCTTCGAGGGGTCGATGTCCCACCAACCCTGGTGGTGGCGCTCGAAGTGCAAACCGCTCGGCGTCACGATGCCGAACAGGGACTGCAGCGGCGCGAACGAAACCGAGGCTTGGGTCGTCTGCGTCAGGCCCGGGCTGATGCGGCGCTTGACGTGGGCCTCGTACTTGGAGGGCATGCCGTAGCTGCCCTCAGGGTTGACCCCCTGACCCAGCCCGGTGCTGTGCTCCGGAAGGTTGAGGATGTTGGGGTCACCGCCCTCGGTCGGGACGGGGTTGCCTTGCGCCAGGGCGGCAGGCACCGCGGCTCCGGCCGCAGCAGCCGCGAAAGCCGTGCGAATGAAGTCGCGCCGGCCGCGCTTGGCCTCTTCCATGACGGTCCGAATGCCGTCTTGGCTCAGGAAGTTTTCCGGTGCCTTACGCACCCTTCCCGAGTTGATGTTTTCGTGGTTCACACAATCTCCTTCCGTGCATTTCTGCGTTCAAGAGCCCCAGGGACGCGGGCCCACCTCATGCCGAATCGCTCATGTCGATCGCCACCTGGGTGCACACCGCGCGGCACACGAGCCCGGCAGATTCGTCCGCGATGCGATAGAAAATCTGCGAGCCTTGGCGCCGCCGGGCCAGCACCCCGGCGCGATACAGCATGTTGAGGTGTTGGGACATGTTGGACTGGGCCGTTTCAATGGATTCGAGCAATTGGCTCACGTTTTTTTCGGCGTTGCACAACTCGCTGATGATGCGCAGGCGGATCGGCGTGGACAGCAGACCAAAAAGTTCCGCCGCCCGCTCGAAAACCGCCTGACGCTGATCCGCTTCATCTTGCATGGCATCCGAAAGTTTAAATATGAGCCTATGCGAATATAACGGATCTATGACGGCGCGATACTAGGGTTTACACCCCCTCGCGACCGATCGGAGCAAGGTTGAAAGATCCGACCTTGCCCCGATCGTGGATCAGAACTTCCAGCCGACCTGCACGCCGAACGAGTTTTGGTGCATGCGGATGGTTTCCAGGATGGGTGGCGCGCCTGCCGGCATCATGCTGTTGAACATCGATGCACCGGTGACTTTGTTTTCCTTCGCGTGGGCATAGGCAAAGGTCAGATCCATCGTCGGCGTGAGCGCGTAGGTTGCGCCCAGCGTGTAGTGGGTGGTGATGACGCCCGGGGCGATGATGTTGAAGCTCACGTCACGCGCCTGGATCGGGTTGTCGCTCTTGTTGATGCCAGCGCGCAGAGTCAAGCCCGCCATGGCTTCCCATTGAACGCCCAGCTTCCAGACGTTGATGCTCTTCCAGCCAAAGCCCGGGCCATCGGAAGAACCGATCGGCGCCATGTTGGTGCTGGGGTTGCTGATGGAGCGCACGCCGCCGTAGTTGATGCGCTGATAATCGAGTGCCACCAGGGCCTTGGGTGTGACGCGGAAGGTGCCGCCGATGGTGTAGTTCTCGGGGATGTCGAAGCTGCCGCTGCCGGCGAACAGGCCAGCGTACTTGTCGAACTTGCTCATGCTGATCTTGGGCGAATAGGTCGCGCCCAGCGTGAACTGGTCGCCGAACTTGCCCAGATAGCCCAGGCGCAGACCCACGCCGTTGCTATGCGCGTAGCCGTTGTTGGTGAGCTTGGTCGGGTCCTGGCTCATGGGGCTGAAGGCCTGGAGGCCAAACGCCTTGAACTGCTGGAAAACGAGCAACGGGGACACGCCGACCGAGTGCGTGTCGTTGATTTTGTAGGCGACGGTCGGAGCGACGATCAATTGCATCAGGTCGACACCCAGTTGCCCATTGCCGCACAAGACGTTGGCCGGGCCCATGCCGCAGTTGATTTGCCCACCTTTGTAGTCAGTGTTCATGCCGCCGTTGCCGTAGACGGTGACGTTGACGCCGATGCGGTCGTTCACTTGCTTGTTGTAGCCAAACTCAGGCACCAGGAAGGTGTTGCTGCCACTGTCGACGTTGGCATTGAGCGACGCGGCCGGGCCGGTGCGCTCAATGCCGCGGCTGGGCTTGAACACGTCCAGGCCCGCCTCGATGCGGTTGCCCGTCGTCGCGGCAGCCGCGGGGTTGTTGATGCCGGCAAAGGCGTCTTCGCTCATGCCGACGGCGGCGCCGCCCATGCCTTTGGCCTTGAGACCAAAGCCGTGCGGGAAGTAGCCGTCGGTGGCATGGGCCGACAGGAAAGGGCTGCCCACGAGGGTCAGAACAGCCAGGGCACGTACGTGTTTGCGGTTTTTCAAAGGGATCCTCCTCGGTTGGATGCAATGTGCTTTTCAAGCGCGCTTGGAAGCGCTTCAAACTTCACCCTTGGACGCGCGCTCCATCATTTCCCAGATGGTGTCGCGCACGGCCATGGCGTGCTCCTTGAGCGGCGAAGGGAGCTTGCGACCCATCTTCACCATCATGTCCATGTTGAGCGTGTAGAGCCACAGGCTGCCATCGTCATGCTCGACGACGCTGATGCGGCAGGGCAGATAGGCGGCCATGTGCGGGCTGAAATCGACCATCTCGCGCGCGGTGCTCGGAGTGCAGAAGGAATAGACCTTGAGGAATTTCTCCTTCTTGCCCGAGCGAGCTTCGAGCTCCTTGGACAGCGGCAGATCGCCCACACCCTTCATGTTCCGCTCGGAGGCGATCTGCACGAAGATCTGCTCGATGTCGTTGATGGTGACGCCAGGCTTGACCTTGCGCTCCCAGGTGGTGGCGACCGCAATGTCACCGTTGCCTTCGATCCAACGGTCCCACATACGGCTGGCCTCGGCGCCGGCGCCGTCCTCCAGCTTGCCGATGGTGGAAAGGGTGCCGCAGCCGCTCAACAGCGCGGCGCCAGCAAGCACAGCCACATGGGCCAGGCGGGTCAAAGATTTCATGAACGAGTACTCCAAAGCAAGGGATGACGGAAACACGACCCGAGCGGCGCAGCGACGCGGGTCGCCTACCACATTCCTGTCGAGTGTGTCCATGATGCCCCGCAATGGCTTCGGGGCGTATTGGTATCTTCCCTATACCCCGGAGGGTACGTCGTCGATGGCTTACTTGAAACGGTAGTGGTCGCGGTTGAGCACCGCGGCAACGGCGCTGACTTCCTCGGGGAACAAGCCCAGGTTGAGCTCGGTATTGCACTGCTCGACCATCCCCCGCAACAGACCCGGCGTGTTCACCCGACCTTGCGGCCGGTAGATCGCCGAACCGTCGCCCCCCACCTTGCGGATGTGGCATTCGCTGCAGCGATGGGCCGCGATCAGTTTCTCGCCCAGCTGGAGATCGGCGTCCTGAAAGATCGATGGCGTCGCGGCGGCTCCGCTCGCCAGGGCGATCAAGGCGGCGCCGACCGTGCCTCTGTGATTCGCCATGTTCGTCTCCTCGTCGGGTCGTTGATGAGCCCACAGTCTTGCAGAAATAAAAAAAACCCGCCACAGAAACCTGCGGCGGGTGCAAAGAAAGCGGCGAGTACCAATCGCGCTTCCCGTTCCACGAATCGGTTCGGTTACCCGTTCCGACCCTGGAGACCATGAACCTGGCCCGTCGACGCAACGACGGCGGGCTCTGAATCACTAAATCAGCAACTGCTGAATTATGGACGATTATCCCTGCGGAGCTTCCATCTTGGATCGGTGTTTTCCCGAGGCGGAGAGACGCAGCCGTGAACCCGTCCCCGATCCATGCGCGAGCCGACCCTGGCTGCACCCGATCACGGGAACGGACTCCGTATTGCCTCAGGCGTAACGCGCAGCAATGACCTCGAGCGAGATCGGCTTGATGCGTGAGGCGTTGCCCGCGCAGCCGAAGGCCTCGAAGCGCTGCTTGCAGATGCCTTTGGCCGCTTTGCGCGCGGCTTCCAGCGCCTTGCGGGGGTCGAATTCCGACGGCTTCTCAAAGAACACCTGCCGCATGGCCCCGGTCATGGCGAGACGGATGTCGGTGTCGATGTTGACTTTGCGCACGCCGCTTTGGATGCCGCGCACGATTTCCTCGACCGGCACGCCATAGGTTTCCTTGATGTCGCCGCCGTACTTGCGGATGATTTCGAGCCACTCCTGCGGCACGCTCGACGAGCCGTGCATGACGAGGTGGGTATTCGGAATCGCCGCGTGGATCTGCGCGATGCGATCGATGGCGAGGATGTCGCCGGTGGGCGGACGCGTGAATTTGTAAGCACCGTGGCTCGTGCCGATCGCGATCGCCAGAGCATCCACGCCGGTTTTGGCCACGAAGTCCTTGGCTTGCACGGGGTCGGTGAGCATCTGGTCGTGGCTCAACTTGCCTTCTGCGCCGACGCCATCCTCTTCACCCGCGTCGCCGGTTTCGAGCGAGCCCAGGCAGCCCAGTTCGCCCTCGACCGAGACGCCCACGGCGTGGGCCATTTCACAGACCTTGGCGGTCACCTCGACGTTGTACTCGTAGCTCGAAGGGGTCTTGGCGTCTTCGCGCAACGAGCCGTCCATCATGACGCTGGTGAAACCCGAGCGGATGGACTGCTGGCAGACCTTGGGCGTTGCGCCATGGTCCTGGTGCAGCACGATCGGGATGTCCGGGTACATCTCGGCCGCGGCCAGCACCATGTGGCGCAGGAAGGGCTCGCCCGCGTACTTGCGCGCGCCGGCCGAGGCTTGCAGGATCACCGGGCTGTCGGTTTCCTGGGCCGCCTCCATGATGGCCTGGATCTGCTCCAGGTTGTTGACGTTGAAGGCGGGCACGCCATAGCCGCGCTCGGCGGCATGGTCGAGCAGTTGGCGTAGGGAAATCAGGGCCATGAGACTCTCCGTAGGGTTTTGAGGTCAAAAATCCGAATGAAAACCGCCGAATCCCGGCGTCAATCGGTCACTTGTTGCTACTTATTTAGAAGCGCGCTGCAGCAGGATCTCGATCGCCGGCAGGGTCTTGCCTTCGAGCATTTCGAGGAATGCCCCGCCACCGGTCGAGATGTAGCCGATCTGCTTTTCGATGCCGTATTTGGCGATCGCCGCGAGCGTGTCGCCCCCGCCGGCGATCGAGAAGGCCTTGGACTCGGCAATCGCATGCGCAATGGCCTTGGTGCCTTGCTCGAAGGGCGCGAACTCGAACACGCCGACCGGGCCGTTCCAGACGATGGTGCCGGCCGATTTGAGCTGGGCTGCCAAGCGGGCGGCGGTTTCAGGGCCGATGTCGAGAATCATGTCGGCGGCCTCAACCTCGCTGGCCTTCTTGACCGTGGCCTTGGCGTCGGCCTTGAACTCTTGGGCGACCACCACGTCGGTCGGAATCGGTACCTCGGCGCCGCGTGCCGCCATGGCGTCGATCACGGCCCGGGCCTCGGGCACGAGGTCGGGCTCGGCCAGACTCTTGCCGATCGGCAGGCCCGCGGCGAGCATGAAGGTGTTGGCAATGCCGCCACCGACGATGAGCTGGTCGACCTTCTCGGACAAGGACTTCAGGATGGTGAGCTTGGTGCTGACCTTGGAGCCCGCGACGATGGCCACCAGGGGCCGATCGGGGTGCGCGAGCGCCTTGGTGATCGCGTCGATCTCAGCCGCGAGCAACGGGCCCGCACAGGCCACGGGCGCGTACTTGGCGATACCGTGGGTCGTGGCTTCCGCGCGGTGCGCGGTGCCGAAGGCGTCGTTGACGTAGATGTCGCAGAGCGCCGCCATCTTGCGGGCCAGCGCATCGTCGTTCTTTTTCTCACCCGGGTTGACGCGGCAGTTCTCGAGCAAAACCACCTCCCCGGGCGCAACGGTAAAGCCGCCGTCGACCCAGTTTTGGATCAGCGGCACCTCGCGACCGAGCAACTCACCCAGGCGCTTGGCCACCGGGGCGAGGCTGTCCTCGGGGCGCAGTACGCCCTCGGTCGGGCGACCGAGGTGGCTCGTCACCATGACCGCGCCACCCGCGTCGAGGGCCATGCGGATGCAGGGCACGCTCGCGCGGATGCGCGTGTCTTCGGTGATGGCGCCCGTCTCATCCTGCGGCACGTTGAGGTCGGCGCGGATGAACACCCGCTTGCCGCGCACGTCGCCGCGGGCACACAAATCGGCAAAACGCAAAGGTCCAGTCATGGTTGCGGCTCCTCGGATGACTCAGGCGCGACCCACGTGCTGTGCAAAGCGCAGCATGTTGCAGGTGTAGCCGTATTCGTTGTCGTACCAAGCAACGACCTTCACGAAGGTGCCATCGAGCGCGATGCCGGCTTCGCTGTCGAAGATCGAAGGCAAGGGGCAGCCGCGGAAATCGGTCGAGACGACCTTTTCGTCGGTGTAGCCCAGCACGCCTTTGAGCGGGCCGCTGGTGCTTGCGTCCTTCATGGCGGCGCAAATGTCGGCATAGCTCGTGCTCTTGGCCAGTTCGACCGTCAGGTCCACCACCGAGACATCCGAAGTGGGCACGCGGAACGCCATACCGGTGAGCTTCTTGTTGAGCTCAGGAATCACCTTGCCGACAGCCTTGGCGGCGCCCGTGGAGGAAGGAATGATGTTCTCGAGAATGCCGCGGCCACCGCGCCAGTCTTTGCTCGAGGGGCCGTCGACCGTCTTTTGCGTGGCGGTGGCGGCGTGCACCGTGCTCATGAGACCGCGCACGATGCCAAAGCGGTCGTTGAGCACTTTGGCGACGGGCGCCAGGCAGTTCGTGGTGCAGGATGCGGCCGAGACGATCGCCTGGCCGGCGTAGGTCTGGTGGTTCACGCCATAGACGAACATCGGCGTGTCGTCCTTGGACGGCGCGGATTGCACAACCTTCTTCGCGCCAGCGGCGAGGTGCTTCTGGCAGCTTTCTTCGGTGAGGAAAAGGCCGGTGGATTCGATCACCAGGTCGGCGCCCACGGCACCCCAGGCGAGGGCAGCCGGGTCTTTCTCGGCGGTCAGGCGGATGCGGCGGCCGTTGACGACGAGGTCCTTGCCGTCGACGGCGATGTCACCCTTGAACGGGCCATGCACGCTGTCGTATTTGAGCATGTAGGCCAGGTACTCGGGCTCGAGCAGGTCGTTGATCGCGACGACTTCGAGATCCGAAAACTCGGCTTCTTTCGCGATGGCGCGAAAGACCATGCGACCGATGCGACCGAATCCGTTGATACCAATTTTGAGTGCCATGGTGGTTTCCTTCAGTGGAGACAAAAAATCAGACCCATGCCGGCTGAGCCAGCGTCGAGAGCAAGGCGCGGAAATCGTCGATCACGCGGTCCGGGCCGCAGGCTTCGATCGGCTGGCCCATGTTGTAGCCGTAAGGCAACAGCCAAATCGCAACGCCTGCCTGGCGCGCCGTGGCCGCATCGATCGAAGAATCTCCGACGAACAGCGTGCGCTCAGCCGGCACCGACCACTGCGCCATGCAGCTGTGCACGGCGGCGGGGTTGGGTTTTTTCACCGGCAGCGTGTCGCCGCTGATGACGCGGTCGAACAAGGGCGTGAGCGCGTGCGCGTCGAGCACGGTTTGGGTGTAGCGGCCTTCCTTGTTCGTGACGACCGCGAGCTTCACGCCATGCGCGCGCAGCGCTTCGAGCACTTCGCGCACGTGCGGATAGAGATGGCTGCGGGTGCCGCAGCGGCGCTGGTAGTGCTTGGCGAACTCCGCCTCGATGAGCTTGAACGCGTCCGAATGGCGCACCGCCTCCGGCGACGTTTGTCCGCGGTCGGCCAAGGCCTGGATGAGCAGTTCGCGCGTGCCGTGACCGATCCAGTCGTTGACCTGCTGCTGGGTCACGGGCTCGAGATCGAATTGAAGCAGTGTGTCGTTGACCGCATCAAAAATTTCGGGCGCCGTCTCGACGAGCGTGCCGTCGAGATCGAACAGCATGAGGTCGTAACGACGCAAGGGGGCTTGGGGCACGGCGAGCTCTCAGAGGCTTAGTTGGTGGAAGGGATGATCTGCTCGGGCAGCGGCTGCTCTTTACGGTGGGCCGCCCGATGCACCAGCGTGCGCACGGCTTCGCAAATGCGCTCGGCGGTGAGGCCGAAATGCGCGTAAAGCTCAGGCGCTGGCGCCGACTCGCCAAAAGTCGTCATCCCGATCACGATGCCGGCACGGCCGACATACTTGCGCCAGAGATCGGGCTGCGCCGCTTCGATCGCCACCATCGGCAGTTCACGCGGCAAAACCATTTCCTGGTACGCCTCGGGCTGGCGGTCGAATACGTCGGTGCAGGGCATGGAAACCACGCGGGTTTCGATGCCAGCGGCCTTGAGCTGCTCATGCGCGGCCACGGCGATCGAGGTTTCCGAGCCGGTGCCGATGATGATCGCCTGAGGATGGGGGGTGTCGATGAGCACATAACCGCCGCGGCGGATCTGCTCGACCTGCTCGAGCCGCGTGAGGCGCGGCAGGTTCTGGCGCGACAGGCACAGGGCGCTCGGGCCATCGCGACGCTCGATCGCGCTCGCCCAAGCCACCGTGGTTTCGAGCGCATCGGCCGGACGCCACACATCGAGCCCCGGAATCAGCCGCAGCGAGGGCACATGCTCCACCGGCTGATGCGTCGGGCCGTCTTCGCCCAGCCCGATCGAGTCGTGCGTCAGCACATGCACGACGCGCTGCTTCATCAACGCGGCCATGCGGATGGCATTGCGGCTGTAGTCCGAGAACGTCAGGAAGGTGCCGCCGTACGGTAGGTAACCGCCGTGCAAGGCGATGCCGTTCATGATGGCCGCCATACCGAACTCGCGCACACCGTAGGAGAGGTGGTTGCCCCAGGTGTCGCGGCCCGCCTTGACACAGCCCTTGAAGTTCGTGAGGTTCGAGCCCGTGAGGTCGGCGCTGCCGCCGAAGAACTCAGGGATCAGCGGCGCGAGGAGGTCGAGCGCGTTTTGGCTCGCCTTGCGCGTGGCCACGGCGTCCGCCCGAGCCGCGACCGTCTCGAACACCGAAGCCAGACGGTCCCGGTAGTCGGTGCTCAAAATGCCCGCCATGCGGCGCTGGAATTCGGCGGCTTCGAGCGGGTACTGCGCGCGGTAGGCTTCGAAACGCTCTTGCCAAGCGGCTTCGGCGGCACGGCCGCGTTCGCGCGCATCCCAGGCCTTGCGGATGGGTTCGGGAATCTCGAACGGCGGCGCGGTCCAGCCCAGCGCCTCGCGCGTTGCGGCCACCTCGGCAGCCCCCAGCGCTGCGCCATGCACATCATGGGTGCCGGCCTTGTTCGGCGAGCCCATGCCGATCACGGTCTTGCAGCAAATCAGGGTTGGCTTGCCATCCGGGCGCACCGCTTGCGCCCGCGCCGCTTCGATGGCCGCATCGACCGCCGCCGGGTCATGCCCGTCGACGTTGCGGATGACGTTCCAGCCATAGGCCTCGAAACGCTTGGGCGTGTCGTCGGTGAACCAGCCTTCGACATGGCCGTCGATGGAAATGCCGTTGTCGTCGTAGAGCGCAATCAGCTTGGACAAGCGCAGCGTGCCCGCGAGCGAACAGACCTCATGGCTGATGCCTTCCATCATGCAGCCGTCGCCCAGGAAGACGTAGGTGTAGTGGTCGACGATGTCGTAGCGCACCCCTTCTTCTTCGCGGTTGAACTCCATCGCCAGCAGTTTTTCCGCCAAGGCCATGCCGACCGCGTTCGCAATCCCCTGCCCCAGCGGGCCGGTCGTCGTCTCGACACCGGGCGTCACACCAACTTCCGGATGGCCCGGCGTCTTGCTGTGCAGTTGCCGGAAGCGCTGGATCTCTTCCATCGGCAGGTCGTAGCCGGTCAGGTGCAACAGCGCATAGATCAGCATCGAGCCATGGCCGTTGGACAGCACGAAGCGGTCACGGTCGGGCCAGTGCGGGTTGGCCGGGTTGTGTTTCAGATGACGGTTCCAGAGCACCTCGGCAATGTCGGCCATGCCCATCGGGGCGCCGGGGTGGCCGGACTTGGCTTTTTCAACGGCATCGACGGCAAGCATGCGGATGGCGTTGGCCATCTGGCGCGCCAATTCGGGGCTGGGGGCGGGACGCGGCAAGGTCATGGATCGGTTCTCCTCGAGAGTCAGGCGGCCAGCGCGCGCTTGCGTCGCTCCATCATGCGCCAGACGAAGGGGGTAAAGATGAGTTGCATGGAAAGCTCCATTTTCCCACCAGGCACGACGATGGTATTGGCGCGGCTCATGAAGCTGCCGTCGATCATGCTGAGCAAGTAAGGGAAGTCGATGCCCTTGGGCTTGGCGAAGCGGATCACGACCATGCTCTCGTCGGGCGTGGGGATGTCGCGCGCAATGAAGGGGTTCGAGGTGTCGACCAGCGGCACGCGCTGGAAGTTGACGTGCGTGTGCTGGAACTGCGGGCAGATGTAGTTCACATAGTCGGGCATGCGGCGCAGGATGGTGTCCGTCACCGCTTCGGTGCTGTAGCCACGTTGCTTTTTGTCCCGGTAGAGCTTCTGGATCCACTCGAGGTTGATGACCGGAACGACGCCGATGAGCAGATCGGGGTACTGCGCCACGTTCACCTCCGGCGTGACGACGGCGCCGTGCAGGCCTTCGTAGTAAAGCAGGTCCGTATCCGCCGGCACATCTTCCCAGGGCGTGAAGGTGCCCGGCTCCTGGCGGTACGGCGCGGCTTCTTCAGCGTCGTGCAGGTACTTGCGCCGCTTGCCGGTGCCGGTCTCGGCGTAGGTGCGAAACAAGGCCTCGAGCTTGTCGAGTTCGTTTGCCTCGGGGCCGAAATGGCTGAAATGTTTGTTGCCCGCGGCCTCGGCTTCAGCCGCCTTGACTTTCATCTCCTTGCGGTCATAGCGGTGGAAGCTGTCGCCTTCGATGATGGCGGCCTTGACGCCCTCGCGCCGGAAAATGTTTTCGAAGGTGCGGGTCACCGAGGTGGTTCCGGCACCGCTCGAGCCGGTGATGGCGATGATGGGATGACGTTCAGACATGGGAGGTCCTCAAAGATGGATGCGCAGATTCAGAATTCGTCCTTGATCGACGGGAAACCCAGGGCGTCCCAGTCGAGCATGCCGCCGCGGTAGTAGTAAATCCGCTCTGCGGGGAAGCCTTCGCGGGTCATGGCCTTGATGGCAATCGGGCTTTGCGGACACACCGGGCCGTTGCAGAAGGCGTACACCTTCTTGGCCTTGTCGCAGTTCCACTTGTCACCCGCCTTGCTGCAACCCAGTTCACCCATGCGGGCAACCACCTCGGTGTAGGGGATGCCGATGGAGCCGGGGATGGTGCCCTTGACCCGGTCGTTGCTGTCGCGCATGTCGACCACCAGCGCCTCGGGATCGTTCAGCGCGTGAAGGATCTCGATCTCGCCGACTGGGTGCACACCGGCCACCGGCACCACTTCCTGCAGGGAGCCGCCATTCTTGGCGCAGGCGGTCATCTTGCGGGTGATCACCAGCGGCCCATTCTTGGTTTTGACCGTGAACTCCTTCTGGTCACCGATGATGTTGAGCGGTGTTCCGACCGGGACGAATGCGGCCTGGGCGTAGGCGCCGCAGCCGACGACGAGACCGAGCACGAGAGAAACCAATGACTTCATGGCGATTCCTGGCAATAGTGGCTCAAAAGCGGATCAATCGCGAAACAGCGAGCGCTCGGCAAACAAGGGGTTGTCGTCCTTGAAGGCGACCGGTTCGCGGTGGTAGCGCTCGATGCGTTCGACTTCGTTCTTGCTGCCGAACACCAGGCCGATGCGCTGGTGCAGCGAGGTGGGCTGCACGCTCAAGATCGGCTCGCGGCCGGTGCTGGCGCGGCCACCGGCCTGTTCCATGACCATGCCGATCGGGTTGGCCTCGTACAGCAGGCGCAGCCGGCCGGGCTTGGACGGGTCCTTGGTGTCGCGCGGGTACATGAACACGCCGCCGCGCATGAGGATGCGGTGCGCCTCGGCCACCATGGAGGCGATCCAACGCATATTGAAGTCCTTGCCGCGCGGCCCGGTCTTGCCGGCGAGGCATTCGTCGACATAACGCTTGACCGGCGGCTCCCAGAAGCGCGCATTCGACGCGTTGATCGCGAACTCATGCGTGTCCTCGGGCACATGCATGTTCGGGTGGGTGAGCATGAATTCGCCGAGGTTGGGATCGAGCGTGAAGCCCGCCACGCCATTGCCCACGGTGAGAATCAACATGGTCGTGGGGCCATAGAGCGCATAGCCCGCCGCCATCTGCTTCGTGCCGGGCTGCAGGAAATCGGCCTCGACCACGTCGCGCCCGCTGTCGATCACGTCCTGCGGCGCGCGCAGCACCGAGAAAATGCTGCCGACCGACACGTTGACGTCGATGTTCGACGAGCCGTCGAGCGGATCGAACACCAGCAGGTATTTGCCGCGCGGGTATTGCTTGGGGATTTGATAGGGCTCATCCATTTCCTCGGACGCCATGCCCGCGAGCTGGCCGCCCCACTCGTTGAGGCGGGTGAAATACTGGTTGCTGATGACGTCGAGCTTTTTTTGCGTTTCGCCCTGCACATTGATGCTGCCGCCCGCTTCGCCGTTGTGGTTGCCCAGCACGCCGCCGAGTTCCCCAAAGGCCACGGCTCGCGCGATCGCCTTGCACGCCAAGGCGACGTCGAGGATGAGCGCGTTGAAGTCACCGCTGGCGCCGGGGAAGCGGCGGCGTTCTTCGATCAGGTACTGGGTGAGCGTGAAGCGGCGGGACAAAGGCATGGCAGATCCAGTGCAGGGTGAGGGAAAACAGAGTTTCAGCGCGCCGCGGCCGCGTCGCGCAGGGCTTGCATGACGGTGCGATAGCCGCCATCGGGGTCGGGAGCACCAAAGACGGCGCTGCCCGCGACGCAGGTGTCGGCGCCGGCCGCGACGATGCGCGCGATGTTGTCCACCTTGACGCCGCCGTCGACTTCGAGCCAGATCGGTTGGCCACCGGCGGCCATGTGGGCGTCGATGCGCGCACGCGCCGCGGCGAGCTTGGGCAGCGTCGATTCGATGAACTTCTGTCCGCCAAAGCCCGGGTTGACACTCATGAGCAGCACCATGTCGAGCTTGTCCATGACGTGGTCGAGCCAGTCGAGCGGCGTGGCCGGGTTGAACACCAGGCCAGCCTTGCAGCCGTGGTCGCGGATCAGCGCGAGCGTGCGGTCGACATGGCGGCTTGCCTCGGGGTGGAAGGTGATGATGTTCGCGCCGGCCTTGGCGAACATGGGCACGAGCGCATCGACCGGCTCGACCATCAGGTGCACGTCGATGCCGATCTTCACGTGCGGGCGGATCGCCTCGCACACCAAGGGGCCGATGGTGAGGTTCGGAACGTAATGGTTGTCCATCACGTCGAAGTGCACGAGGTCGGCGCCGGCGGCTTCGATGGCGCGCACCTCTTCACCCAAGCGGGCGAAGTCGGCGGACAGGATGGACGGGGCGATGCGCAGGGTTTGGGTCATGGTGGGCTCGTTCTCAGACGGATGAAGGGTGCGTTCGACCACTCAGGATGCCGGGGCGTCGGCTTTCCAGGCCCGCAGGTGCGCGACGCCGACCCCCTCGAGGCTCGGCAGCACCCGCAGCGCCCCCGTGAAATCGTGGTGGGCCGTGAACGCGTTGGGGGTCACGATGGTATCGAGCCCCGCCGCCCGCGCGGCCTTGAGACCGTTGCCCGAGTCTTCGAACGCCAGGCAAGCTTCGGCCGGCAGCCCCAAGCCTTCGAGGGTCTGCAGATACACCTGCGGATGCGGCTTCTTCTTCGGCGCGGTCGAGGCGTCTTCGACGACCTGGAAAAAACTGCGCCAGTCCGGCCCGATCGCCCCGCGCAACAGCGCAGCGATGTTGACCGGCGAGGTGGTCGTGGCGATCGCCAGTGCCAAGCCTTCGTTGTACGCGGCCTCGATGAGCTTGAGCGCGCCCGGGCGCAGCGCGACGGCGCCTTCCTGCACGGCCCGCTCGTAGGCGGCGGTCTTCAGTTCGTGGATGTGCGCGATCGTCTCGTCGAGCGCCATGCCGTCGAGCGGCTTGACATCAGGGTGGACCTGGCGCCAGTAATGCGCGATGCGCTCCTTGCCGCCCGAAACCTCGAGCAACTCGGTGTAGAGCGCTTCGTCCCAGTGCCAATCGAGCCCGAGTTCGGCAAACGCCTGGTTGAAGGCGGCACGGTGCACACTTTCGGTGTCGGCGAGCGTGCCGTCGACGTCGAAAATCAATGCCTGCAGCGGTTGCGTCGTCATGTGGGGCTCCTGAAACGAAGGGCGACCATCGATCCGCCGTCGCCGATTGACCCTAAAAATGCAGGTCAGGCGGCTGCGGAGATTTGACTGTAGATGCGCTGATCCATAAACTCAAATCACGTTTTTTGAATTTTTCATCAGTGTTTCTGATGTTTTGGAGCCATCGATGCGCCCGTACACGCTCAAGCAACTTCAAACCTTCGCAGAGGTGGCTCGCCAGGGATCGGTTTCGCGGGCGGCCGAAAAGCTGTTCATCACGCAGCCGGCGGTCTCGATGCAGCTGCGCCAGCTCGAAGAAGCGGTCGGCTTGCCGCTGACCGAGCCCATCGGGCGCAACATCCGTCTGACGGCCGCAGGCGAGGCGTTTTTGGAGCAAGCGCATCGAGTGCTCGCCGAAATGCGCAACCTCGAGGCCGTGATGGCCGACCACCTCGGCATGCGGCGCGGCCGCATCGAGCTCGCCGTGGTGAGCACGGCCAAGTATTTCATCCCGATGTTGCTGGTGCGCTTTTCGAAGCAGTTCCCGGGCATCGAAGTTCAGCTGCGGATCGACAACCGGGAAAACGTGCTGGGCTGGCTGGCCCGTAGCGAGGTCGACCTCGTGGTCATGGGCCGCGCGCCGGCCGACCTGGACTGCGAGGCCTCGCCGTTTGCAACCAACCCGATGGCGATCCTCGCAGCGCCCAATCACCCGCTGGTGCGCCGCAAGCATCTGAGCTTCGCGGCCTTGGCTGACTACCCCTTCGTCGTGCGCGAGCCCGGCTCGGGCACACGCGCGGCGATGGAGCGGCTGTTCGCCGAGCACCATACGGCGCTGAAGGTGGCGATGGAGATGCCGAGCAACGAGACGATCAAACAAGCCGTCATGGCGGGCATGGGGCTGTCGTTTCTGTCTTTACGCACGGTGCGGCACGAGCTCGCCAGCGGCCACATGGCGCTCATCGACGTCGAGGGCATGCCGCAGATCGGCCACTGGTACATCACCCATCTGAGCAGCAAGAAGCTCTCGCCGGCGGCGCGCGCATTCAAGGAGTTCCTCATCGAACAAGGCAGCGGGCTGATGGACAGCTGGAGCTGACGCTCGACGCGAAGCTTCACCGACAGCCGCCGATTCATCAAGTTTTCTAATTTCGGAAAAAGTTTTTTTTACTTTTCTTTATGGGTTCGGGTTCCTATAGTTCGCTCGCTGTTCCCGTTTTCGTCCTCAACACCCGGAGCCCGCACATGGACCAATCCAACCGCTACGCCGACCTCAGCCTCAAAGAGGAAGACCTGATCAATGGTGGCCGCCACATTCTCGTGGCCTACAAGATGAAGCCCAAGGCGGGCTATGGCTACCTGGCCAGCGCGGCGCACTTTGCCGCCGAGTCGTCGACCGGAACCAACGTCGAAGTCTCGACGACCGACGAGTTCACCAAAGGCGTCGACGCCCTCGTCTACCACATCGACGAGGCGACCGAGGAAATGCGCATCGCCTACCCGATCGAGCTGTTCGACCGCAACATCACCGACGGCCGGATGATGATCGTGTCGTTCCTGACGCTCACCATCGGCAACAACCAGGGCATGGGCGACATCGAGTACGCCAAGATGTACGACTTCTACATGCCGCGCCGCGCCATCGAGCTGTTCGACGGCCCGAGCAAGGACATTTCCGACCTCTGGCGCATCCTGGGCCGCCCGATCAAGGACGGCGGCTACATTGCTGGCACCATCATCAAGCCCAAGCTCGGCCTGCGGCCCGAGCCCTTCGCCAAGGCGGCCTATGAGTTCTGGCTCGGCGGCGACTTCATCAAGAACGACGAGCCGCAGGGCAACCAGGTATTCGCGCCGATGAAGAAGACCATTCCGCTGGTTTACGACGCGATGAAGCGCGCGATGGACGAAACCGGCGAAGCCAAGATTTTCTCGGCCAACATCACCGCTGACGACCACGACGAAATGATCGCGCGCGGCGAGTTCATCCTCGAGACCTTCGGGCCCGACGCCGACAAGGTGGCCTTCCTGGTCGACGGCTATGTCGGCGGCCCCGGCATGATCACCACCGCCCGCCGCTGGTTCCCCAATCAGTACCTGCACTACCACCGCGCCGGTCACGGGGCCGTGACCAGCCCGCAATCCAAGCGCGGCTACACCGCCTATGTGCTCGCCAAAATGAGCCGTCTGCAAGGTGCTTCGGGCATCCACGTCGGAACCATGGGTTTTGGCAAGATGGAAGGCGAGAAAGACGACCGGGCGATTGCCTACATCATCGAGCGCGACGAGTATCAAGGCCCGGCCTACTACCAGAAGTGGTACGGCATGAAGCCCACGACGCCGATCATCTCGGGCGGCATGAACGCGCTGCGCCTGCCCGGCTTCTTCGAGAACCTGGGCCACGGCAACGTGATCAACACGGCCGGCGGCGGCGCTTACGGCCACATCGACTCGCCGGCCGCGGGCGCCAAGAGCCTGCGTCAAGCCTACGAATGCTGGAAGGCCAAGGCCGATCCGATCGAATGGGCCAAGCAGCACCGTGAGTTCGCGCGCGCCTTCGAGTCCTTCCCGGCCGACGCCGACAAGCTCTACCCGGGCTGGCGCGAGAAGCTGGGCGTGCACAAGTAAGCCGCCCCGTGCCCTGCAGGCCCCGTTTGGGGCCTTTTTTCTACTCTTGCCGGCGCAAATTGGCGCTCTCTTGCTCTTTTTTCAGGAGTTCACATGTCGCTCAGCGAGCAATACCGCATCCGGACCGAGCCCCACTACCAGCCGCAAGGCAATGAGGTGGCGCTGTTCGAGATGGCCTATGGCGCGCGGCTGCCGGTCATGGTCAAAGGGCCGACCGGATGCGGCAAGTCGCGCTTCGTCGAATACATGGCCTGGAAACTCCAGCGCCCGCTGATCACCGTTGCCTGCAACGAGGACATGACCGCCAGCGACCTCGTGGGTCGCTACCTGCTCGAAGCCGGCGGCACGCGCTGGCTCGATGGGCCACTGACGACCGCCGCCCGCATCGGGGCGATCTGCTATCTCGATGAAATCGTCGAGGCGCGCCAGGACACCACGGTCGTGATCCACCCGCTGACCGACCACCGCCGCGTACTCCCGCTCGACAAAAAAGGGGAACTCGTCGCGGCGCATCCCGACTTCGCGCTGGTGATTTCCTACAACCCCGGCTATCAGTCGCTGATGAAGGATCTCAAGCCCTCGACCAAGCAGCGCTTCACGGCGTTCGACTTCGACTACCCCGAGGAGGCACTCGAGGCGCGCATCGTCGCCGAGGAAACCGGGCTCGCACTCGACGCCTGCGAGAGACTGGTGCGGATCGCCCATGCGGCCCGTCGCCTCAAAGGGCACGGGCTGGCCGAGGGCATCTCGACGCGGCTGCTGGTGCATGCCGCGCAACTCATCCGCCAGGGTGCGAGCGCACGCGATGCGTGTCGAATGGCGCTGGTGCGCCCGATCACCGACGACGCCGACATCCGCGACACGCTCGATCACGCCATCGACGCCCAGTTCGCCTGAAACCCGCTCCCGCATCCACCAGACGCCGTGGCAGCCCCCGATCCGAGCGCCGAACCGACCATCGCGCCCACGCCCGAGCAACTGGCCCGCTGGCGCGCGCGGCTCGACACCCGCTTTGCGCAGGTCGATGCGGTCTTCGAGCCGCTGATGCACGCCGCCTGGGCGACGCTGAGCCCGAGCGACTTCGAGGCCTATCTCGACGCCGCACGAACGCTCGGCAAGCTCGGCCGAGGAGTCGAGCCGATGCTCGTCTTTCTCGAAGAATGGCCCGCCGTCGTCGACGCGCTCGGTGGTCATGCCGAGGGACTGGCCGACCTGATGCAAGCCGTCGCGCGGCTGCAGCGCTCGCCCAACGGCGGGGCGATCGCACCGATGCTGCAGACACTCGCGGCCGTGGCACGGCGGCTCGGCTCGACCGAGGGGTTGCGGCACTACCTCGAGCTGTGCGTCGACCTCGGCGAGCGCACGAGCACCTCGATCCACGGCCGGCACGTAACCTATGCCAGCCCCGCCCTGCCGGCTTTCTTCGAAAGCGCACCGCGTGCGCTTGCAGCCGTCTCGCTCGCCGGGCTGCGGCGCTGGGTCGATGAAGGCGTGCGCAGCCACCGCGGACACCCACAGCGGCTCGCCGAATACTTTGCGCTCGACAGCGCCGATAGCCGAGCCGTGCTGCAGCGGGAGCGCCACGGCACGCTGTTTGCGAACGTCCAGCGCTCGCTCGAGGTCTATCTGCGCGCGCTGTGGGACTCGAGCGACCCGCTGGTTCCGATCGCGACCGGCTCGAGCGCGGATGAGCAGCCGGCCGTTCCCCATCTCGAAAGCGATGGCCTGCGCGTCCCAGACGTCTACGCGGACCTCGACGGCATCCGCGGCATCGACCGCTACCGTGCGGCACTGGCGCACCTGATGGCGCACCAACGCTGGAGCGCCTCGCTCATCGCCGACAACTGGAGCCCGGCCCAGCGGCTGGCCGTCGAGTGCTTCGAGGACGCGCGGGTCGACCATCTGCTCTGCCGCGCCCAACCCGGCCTGCGGCCGCTGTTGGCGGCCTTGCACCCGGCACCGCGCGCCGCGGACTGCGACCCCGAAACCACATCCTGCCTGCGCCACCGCTTGACGCGGCTCTCACGCGCGCTGCTCGATCCCTCGGCGGAGGTCGACGCCACGCTCGAACGCTGGCGCGCCCGCTTTCAGGAAGCGCTCGCCGATGGCCCGAGCAGCACCGCGGCCATGGCCCAGCTGGCCCTGGCCTACATCGCCGAAACCCGGCGCGCCAGCGACCAGTTCGCGCGTGTGCATTTCACCGACACGATCGTCTCCTACCGGGACGACAACCGCCACCTTTGGCGCTTCATCGAAGAGGGCGACGAGGAAGAAGTCTTCGACCGAACCAACCGCCCACGCGCCGAGGAAGAACCCGACCGCCTGCCGCCGCGGCTCTATCCCGAGTGGAACGAAAGCACGCAGAGCTATCGCCCCGATTGGGTCAGTGTCTACGACCAGCTCCATCCCTCGGGCAACGCCGCCGAGGTCGATCGGCTGCTGGCCAAGCATGCGGACCTCGCGCGTGCGCTCAAGCGCTGGCTCGACTGGCTCAAACCCCAGGACCGCGTGCGTCAGCGCTTTCAAGAAGACGGCAGCGAGCTCGACCTCGACATCGCCGTTCGCGCCTGGGTCGACCTGCACAGCGGGCAAAGCCCCGACCCGCGGGTGAACTTCAGCCACCGCACGCAAAGCCGCGACGTCGCGGTGCTGCTGCTCCTCGACTGCTCACAGTCGCTGAACCAAGCGGTGGCCGGCAGCACGCAGACGCTGCTGCAACTCGCGCAGGAATCCGTCGCCTTGCTGGGCTGGGCGATTTCCGAACTGGGCGACCAGCTCGCCATTGCGGGTTTTTGCTCCAACACCCGGCACGACGTGCGCTACAGCCACATCCTGGGCTTTTCGGAAACCTGGGGCGATATTCCCAAGGCACGCCTAGCCGCCCTGCAAGCGAGCTACTCGACGCGAATGGGTGCCGCGGTGCGGCACGCCGCCCACTATCTCGGCGCCCGACGCGCGCAGAAAAAACTACTGCTCATCCTCACCGACGGGGAGCCGGCCGACGTCGACGTCAGCGACCCCGAGGCCCTGATTGCCGATGCGCGGCAGGCGGTGCGCGAGCTCGACGGCTCGGGCATCCACTGCCACGCGGTCAGCCTCGACCCACAAGCCGACCGTTACGCCCGCGAGATCTTCGGACACCACTACACCGTCATCGATCGCGTCGAACAGCTGCCCGAGCGCATGCCCAAACTGTTCATGAGCCTGACGCGCTGAGGCCGCGCGAGGCCAAACGTCTTTCACACCGCCTGCAAGGCTTGGAGGTTCTTGATGCGGTAGACCCGGCCTTGTTTGTCGAGCGGCTCGATGATGCCCTCGCGGACCAGCGCGCTGATCTCGCGGCTGACGGTCTCGAGTTTGAGGTCGAGCATGGCGCCCATGTCATCACGCGCGAACAGGGTCGCGATCTCGGCATTGGTCGGGCTGCGCATTTTGAGCACGAAGTGCGCGACCCGCTGGCGCGCGGTGCCGAAGTTGAGGTCTGCGAGCCAGTCGTCGGCTTCCTTGAGCGCGTGGTGCCACTTTTCCATCAGGCGCTTGTGCAGCCGGGCCGAGTGCGTCCCCAGGCGCTGGATGACCGAAATCGGGATCCGGCACACCGACACATCGGTCAGCGCCACGGCGTCGCTGTCGTAACGCTGCGAGGCCAGGGCCTCGAGCCCCGCCACATCGCCCGCGCGAAGCACCCGCACGATGCGCTGGCGGCCGTCGGGCGTCACCCGCACCAGCTTGATCATGCCGGTGCGCACGGTGAAGATCCCCATGGCCGGTGCACCCTCGGTATAGAGCACCGTGCCCGCCCGGATGTCCAGATCATCGATGGGTGCATGGATGAGGCCGAAATCCTCCTCATTGAGGTCGGCAAACAACACCATGTCGCGGATGCCGCAGCTGCGGCAGTCCGCAGTCCCTTTCCAGGCAGATTCGGTTTTGATCGGGATCATGGGCGTTGGATGTGGAGCAAAGCGGGGCAGCGCTGGATTCTCGCACGAGCCCAAACCGCCTCGCCCGTGATGTCAAGTTTGATAGCAACAAAGACCCATTTCACGCCGGCATTCGGCCAAAATGGGCAAAAAAACTGCCCCAAGCAGGCGTGCGCTCGGCTCAGAGGCTGAGAGGGAATTGGGCGTGCCCGAAGGGGCGCCCCAAAACGCGCCCGAGTAGGCGCAAAGCACAGCCGTAGCTCGGGCTACGGCGCGCATTTGCAACGCCCTCTGGCGTGTTTTGGGGCGTCAAAGCGG
>NZ_JAEMQB010000157.1:0-17017 GCF_022759015.1 Tibeticola sp.
CTTCGGAGTCGCGCGCTCCTCTGCGCTTGGCGGGCGAACCGGGCTGCGGTTTCCCTCTCCGGACCGCGGCGCGACCGATTTTTTTTGTTGGGTCGGCACAACCGGCGACGAGTCGATGGGCACCGCCCGCTGCGGCAACTTCGCGCGATCGGGAACCGGTGCGACCCCGATGCCCTCGGCCTTCTCTGCTGGAGCCGCGAACCTTTGAATGCTCGCGGATGGGCGCTCGATGAAAGGCTCGCTCAAGAGCACGAACTCGCGCGTCAGGTTCTGGCGGCAGTTCAGTCGGACGATCAGCCGGACGAACGGCTCTTCGATGGCTTGGCTGCTGCGGATCGAGAGACGCCACTTCCGCCCATCTCCCAGGTCTGACGCGGCCACGCGGATTCTCGACGGCCCGATGCGGTTGGTTCCGTCGAACAGCTCGACGCTGATGCAATCGGCCGCCACCTCGTTCGGTGCATCGGCCAGCAAGGAAACATCGATCTCGAAAGGGCGCCCCAGCCACACCACCGAATTGGGCGTCGATATCTGCAGGGCCTGCGCCGACCCGACGACGGCAAAAAGGCTGGCAATGCTCGCGAATCGACCGAGGACAACGAAAGGTTTCATGTGTTGCGCAAATTCTGGCATGAAAGACGCGATTCGCGGCGAAATCCAAAGGTCGATAATCATTCCATGACAACACCGACCTATTTGAACGTGGGCATCGTCGGCGTAGGCGCTATGGGCCGGGGCATCGCCCAAGTTGCCGCCCAAGCGGGCAGCCGTGTGTTCCTCTACGACACCAACGCTGAAAACCTGAGCCTAGCCCGAACCGCCGTGCTCGATCAGTGGCGGCGCATGGTCGAGAAAGAACGCTTGACCCCCGCAGAAGCCGACTCGCTGGCCACCCGGCTGATGGCCTGCGAGACGTTGGAAGCCTTGCGGGATTGTGACCTCGTCATCGAAGCCATCGTGGAGCGGCTCGATGTGAAGTGTGAACTATTCGCCACACTCGAAGGCATCGTCGCGGCCGACGCGACGCTCGCGACGAACACCTCATCCTTGTCGGTGACGGCCATCGCAGCGTCATTGCGCCATCCCGGTCGATTCGCGGGCTACCACTTTTTCAACCCAGTGCCCCTCATGCGGGTCGTCGAGGTGGTGGCAGGGCTGCGTTCGGACGAGGCGACCTGCCGCAAGCTGACCCAGTACGCGCGTGACATGGGCCACCGGCCGGTACGCGCGCAAGACACGCCGGGCTTCATCGTCAACCATGCAGGGCGCGGCTACATCACGGAAGGGTTGCGGGTGGTTTCCGAGGGCGTGGCCGACTTCGCCACGGTCGATCGGATCCTGCGCGACCAGGTGGGATTCAAGTTGGGGCCGTTCGAGTTGCTCGACCTCACGGGCCTGGATGTGTCCCAACCGGTCATGGAGTCGATCTATCACCAGTATTACGAAGAGCCGCGCTTTCGGCCGAGCGTGATTGGGGCTCAGCGCCTCGCGGGCAAGGTCTTGGGCCGCAAGACCGGTGTAGGCTTCTACCGCTACGAGGGCGGAAAGCCCGTGGTTCCAGACGAGCCCCCGACACCTGAGGTGGCGGAGATGCCGCCGTTTTGGGTTTCGCCGCGTGCGGCGCGGCGATCGGAGCTGCTGGCCCTGATCCACCGTCTGGGTGGATCCATCGAAACAGGAGCCGCCCCCTCGGCCCAGGCGGTCACCCTGGTCGCGCCATTGGGCTTCGATGTCACGACCGTTTCGGTGGTCGAGCGGCTCGATCCGGCGCGAACCGTGGGCATCGACCTGCTGATCGACGACGCCGCGACGCGGCGGCGGGTACTTGCAACCAACCCGGCTACCCGCCGCGATGTCCGTGATGCCGCACATGCGCTCTTTGCGCGCGACGGCAAGGCGGTCAGTGTCATCCGAGACAGCGGCGGTTTCGTGACCCAACGCGTGTTGGCCACCATCGTCAACATCGGCTGCGACATTTGTCAGCAAGGCATTTGCACGCCCGAAGACCTCGAAGCCGCGGTCAGCCTGGGCCTGGGCTACCCCGCTGGACCCCTGGGCCTCGGCGACCGTTGCGGCGGCACGAACATTCTGGAAGTCCTCTTCAACCTCCAAACGGTCTACGGTGACCCCCGCTACCGACCGAGTCCCTGGCTGCGCCGTCGCGGCGCCCTGGGTTTGAGCCTCACCCACACGGAAGCCTGAGCCCGCCATGCCCGCCGAACTGCGCAGCACGACCGAAGATCAAACGCTGATCTTGACGCTCTCCAACCCCGAACACCGCAACGCACTGGGTCCGGAGATTTACGCCGCGGGCGTCGAGGCCCTCAACGCCGCCGAAAACAACGCCGAGGTCCGCAGCGTCATCCTCACGGGATCTCAGGGCGTATTCAGCGCGGGCGGCAATCTGCAGCGCCTGCGGGCCAATCGCGAACACCCCCCTGAATGGCAGGCGCGCAGCATCGATGGCCTGCACGACTGGATCGAAGCACTGCGTGCCTTCCCCAAGCCTGTCATCGCTGCGGTCGAAGGTCCGGCGGCCGGGGCCGGTTTTTCGCTCGCCCTCGCCTGTGACTTCATCGTCGCGGCGAGCAATGCCGTCTTTGTCATGGCGTACAGCAACATCGCCCTGTCGCCCGATGGCGGTGCCTCCTGGAGCCTTGCACGCGCGCTGCCGCGTCAACTCGTGGCTGAGTGGCTCATGCTTGCAGAGCGGGTGTCGGCCGCGCAATTACAGCGCTTCGGACTGGTTCACAGCGTCACGGAGCCGGGTTCGGCCTTGAACGAGGCCATGAATCTGGCGCGACGGCTCAATGCACGCGCCCCGAATGCGCTGGCCAGCATCAAGGAACTCCTCAACGAGGCCGCGCAGAACACGCTGGGCGCCCAGTTGGCTTTGGAGCGAGAGCACTTCGTGCGTAACCTCTTTCATGCCAACGCCGGCATCGGCATCCAGGCCTTCCTCGACAAAACGACACCCAAATACACGGCCTGACCCGGTCGAAGCAACGGCCTGGTCGTCACGCAAGGGACATTTTTTCGAACTTTAGTCGCCGATAAGACAAGCCATGGACGAGCCCATCCTTACGATCGAAGAACGAGAGGCCATCAACAGCGGCCGATGGTTTTCCTCACTTTCTCCTTCATTGCGTCACGACATTCTGCGATGTGCCTACGTCAAGCGATTCAAAGACAACGAGCTCATCGTGGCTCGCGGCGACCCGCCTCAAGAGTGGTCGGCCTGCGCGCGGGGAGCCGTGCGGGTCAGCTCGACCTCGTTGTCGGGCAAGCAAATCACGCTGACCTATGTCGAGCCGGGCGTTTGGTTTGGCGATGTCGCCATCTTCGACGGCGACCGGCGAACGCACGACGCTTACGCGCACGGCGACACGACGCTGCTGTGTGTCTCCCGATCCGATTTCAAGAAGATTCTCGCCACGCATGTCGAGCTGTACGAGGCGTTGGTGCGGCTGCAGGCGCGTCGCATCCGCCAACTGTACGGCTTGGTGGAAGACCTCAATACGCTGCCCCTGCGGGCGCGGCTGGCCAAGCAATTGCTGCATCTGGTGCGCAGCTACGGCGTTCCCTGCTTGTCCCAGGCGCACGAGACCCGAATCGGACTCCAATTGGCCCAGGAAGAACTCGCGCAGTTGCTGGGCGCATCACGACAGCGGGTCAATCAGGAACTCAAGGCCATGGAGCGCGAGGGCGCCATCCGCATCGAGCCCGGTGGCCTCGTGGTGCGCAATCGGGAAATACTCATGGCCATCGTCGAGAGCGAAAACTAGCAGCGACCCGTACCAACTTGCCGCTCCCCCTGTCCCGACATGACTGATTTCTCCAATTTCATCGGGACACGGGAGGTGTCCCCGGCCCACGCCTTCGACCTGGCCCGCCTCGAGTCCTGGCTGACCGAAAACCTGTCCGACTTCGCCGGACCTTTGAAGGTCGAAATGTTCAAGGGCGGCCAGTCGAACCCGACCTACAAGCTGCTGACACCCAGGCGCGCCTACGTCATGCGTGCCAAGCCCGGTCCCGTGGCCAAATTGCTGCCCTCGGCCCACGCCATCGAGCGGGAATATCGGGTTCAGAAAGCCCTGGCCGGCTCAGCCGTTCCGGTCGCGGAAATGCTCGTGCTGTGCGAAGACGAATCGGTGATCGGCCGCGCCTTTTATGTGATGGAGTTTCTCGATGGTCGCGTGCTTTGGGACCAGTCCCTTCCCAACCTGAGCCGCGACGAGCGAGCGGCGATCTACGATGAAATGAATCGGGTCATCGCGGCCCTGCACAGCGTCGAGCCGGACTCGGTCGGGCTTTCCGATTACGGCAAACCCGGCAACTATTTCGAGCGGCAGATCGCGCGGTGGAGCAAGCAGTACCAGGCTTCGATCACCGAGCCGATCGAAGCCATGGACCGCTTGATCGATTGGCTGCCCAGCCACATTCCTGCATCCGCGCGTGACGATCGGCTGGTGCGCATCGTGCATGGCGACTACCGGCTCGATAACCTGATGTTCGAGCGGGACCAGCCCGTGGTCCGTGCCGTTCTCGACTGGGAGCTCTCCACGCTGGGCCACCCGCTGGCGGACTTCAGCTACCACTGCATGGCTTGGCACATCCCCGTCGGGGCGTTTCGCGGCATCGGAGGGCTCGATCTCGAATCGCTCGGGATTCCGAGCGAAGCCGAATACATCGCCCGCTACTGCGAACGGACGGGCATTGCCAACCCCAAGGATCTACAGGCCGACTGGAATTTTTACCTCGCCTACAACCTTTTCCGCATCGCCGCGATCCTCCAAGGAATCGCCAAGCGGGTTGAGGCGGGCACCGCGTCGAGCGCCCAGGCACGGGCCTCCGCCGCTGGCGCGCGTCCCATGGCCGAGTTGGCTTGGACGTTCGCTCAGAAGGCCTAGCCAGCACCCGCTCCCCTGAAGAAAGAAGGACAACATGGATTTTCAATACAGCGACAAAGTCGAACAGCTGCGTGCACGCCTGCTGGCCTTCATGGATGAGCACATCTACCCCAACGAGTGGCGCTTCCATGACGAGGTGGCGCGCAACCGAGCCGCGGGCAATCCGTGGGTGCCCACGCGCATCATCGAAGAGCTCAAGCCCAAGGCCCGCGCGGCCGGGCTTTGGAATTTGTTTCTACCCCGCTCGCCTCGCGCGCCCGAAGGCCTGTCCAACCTCGAATACGCGCCCTTGTGCGAAATCATGGGGCGCGTCAGCTTCGCCGCAGAGGTCTTCAACTGCTCGGCCCCGGACACCGGGAACATGGAGACGCTGGAGCGCTATGCGAGCGAGGAGCTCAAGGATCGCTGGCTCGAACCTCTGTTGCGCGGAGAGATCCGCTCGGCCTTTCTCATGACCGAGCCCGAAGTGGCCTCCTCCGACGCGACGAACATCCAATGCCGGATCGAGCGCGATGGCGACCACTATGTCATCAACGGCCGGAAATGGTGGTCTTCAGGCGCGGGTGACCCCCGCTGCGCGGTCTATATCGTCATGGGCAAGACCGACCCCGACGCGCCCAAGCACCAGCAACAATCGATGATCGTGGTGCCCGCCGATACGCCGGGCATCCGAGTGCTGCGGCCGCTGACCGTTTTTGGCTGGGACGACGCGCCCCACGGCCACATGGAAATCCTGCTCGAAAACGTGCGCGTACCGGCCAGCAACCTCATCCTCGGCGAAGGCCGCGGCTTTGAAATCGCCCAGGGTCGGCTGGGGCCGGGACGCATCCACCATTGCATGCGCTCGATCGGCATGGCCGAGCGTGCGCTCGAACTGATGTGCCGACGACTCAACAGCCGGGTGGCTTTCGGCCAGCCGATCGCGCGCCAGTCCGTTTGGCAGGAACGGATTGCAGAGGCCCGCTGCATGATCGAACAAGCCCGACTGCTGACGCTGAAGGCCGCCTACATGATGGATACCGTGGGCAACAAGGCTGCGCGCGCCGAAATCGCCATGATCAAGATCGTGGCGCCCAACATCGCCTGCCAAATCATCGACTGGGCCATTCAGGCGCACGGCGGCGCCGGTGTCAGCGAGGACTTTCCGCTGGCGTATGCGTATGCACATCAACGCACGCTTCGGCTCGCCGACGGCCCAGACGAGGTGCATCGAAACTCGCTCGCCAAGCTCGAGCTCTCGAAGTACCTGGTGCGACAGGAGCCCGTCGAAATGCCGGTCACCCGCGGGTGTTGAAGGAGTCGCCGAGAAAGCGCGTCCTTGGGCTTAGAATAGGCCCTTCGTCGGAGCGTAGCGCAGCCTGGTAGCGCATCTGCTTTGGGAGCAGAGGGTCGCGAGTTCGAATCCCGCCGCTCCGACCATTCTTTCAAACCAAAAGCCGAGAGCTCCACCGGATTCCTGGGCTTTTGCGTCATCGAGCTGCCCGTAGCTCAACTGGATAGAGCAACGGCCTTCTAAGCCGTAGGTCGGGGGTTCGAGTCCCTCCGGGCAGGCCAAACCCGCCCAAGCATCAACCCGCTTCTGCCGTAGACACTCATCGGCGCAAGACCTGATCGACCCCCATATTGGCCAAGGCGTCGGCGCGCTCGTTTCCGGCATGTCCATTGTGGCCGCGCACCCAGTGCCAGCGAATCTGGTGGCCCGCCTCGTGGACGAGCGCGTCGAGCCGTTGCCAGAGATCCACGTTCTTCACCGGCTGCTTGGATGCGGTCTTCCAGCCACGCGCCTTCCAGCCGGCGATCCACTCGGTGATCCCCTTGCGAACGTATTCGCTGTCCAGATACAGATCGACCTGGCACGGACGCTTGAGCGCTTCGAGCGCTTGGATGACCGCGGTCAACTCCATGCGGTTGTTGGTCGTCTCGAGTTCTCCGCCGAACAGTTCCTTGCGGGAGGCGCCGGACTGCAGGATCACCCCCCAGCCGCCCGGGCCCGGGTTTCCTTTGCAGGCGCCATCGGTATGTATCTCGACGTGCGTTTTGGACATTTTCAGTCGTTTCCCTGCGTATTTCGGGTTTTGTTAGCTATGGTTATAGGAGCGGCCTGGGGACTGGGTGCGGCCTTCCAGCTGGCTTCGAGCAGGCGCACACCCCGCACCTTCTTGACCGCCGTGACGCAATAGGCCGCCCCAAAAATCGGCCACCACCGCGCCCCTGCGCGGTCCATCCAGCGAAAGCGCTGCAACCAGGCGGACTGCCGCAAGGCCGGGACGTAGACGCCAAATTGCACCGTTTCGACTTCAAAGCCCAGCAGCCGCAGCCAGTCTCGAAGCCGCCAGTACGCGATGAATTCACCGGCATCGGGCAGGAAAAGCTCGCCCAACCCCAGGCGCCGCAGCAGCCTCGCCCGCCTCTGCCGCAAGCCCCAGAGGCTCGCCGGGTTGAGGCCGCAGACCACCACGCGGCCCTCGGGGACCAGCACACGCTCCACCTCTCGCAGACAGGCATGGGCATCGCGGTGCAACTCCAAAGTGTGGGGGAGAACGACGAGATCGATGCTCTGCTCGGGAAACGGCAAAGCCGCATAGTCGCAGCCGAGAATCGAGCGTTCGCTCGTTTTCGGTGAGTTGCCCGCCTGATCCTGCGCAGCGGGCAACTCGGCCTGATCCAGCGCCAGCCAACGATGCGGCATGCGATTGGCCGCGAGCCCATCGATGTCGGACAAGCCCAGCTGGATGGCGTGGTAGCCGAAGACATCCGACACGCTGGCGTCGAGGCAGCCCCGCTCCCACCGGAGAAGGTGCTGCCCGGGCGGGGTCTGAAACCATTCGTGCAGGGCTCGGGCCGACTCGGGTGGGCTACCTATAATTCGCGCCTCCATGAAACTCGTTGCGCTGCCGGCGTTGACCGACAACTACATCTGGCTGCTCCACGACGGCGAGCAGGCGCTCGTCGTCGACCCCGGTGAGCCGCAACCGGTACGCACCGCGCTGAACGAACTCGGGCTGCGGTTGGCTGCGATTCTAGTCACGCACCATCACGCCGATCACACCGGAGGAGTCGCCGCGCTTGCCAAGGAAACGGGTGCAGCGGTCCACCTCCCCGCGCACGAGCTCATCCCGGTCGACGGTCATCGACATGCCGAGGGCGCGACGGTCGCGATCCTGGGCTTGCCATGGCAGGTGCTGGAGGTACCCGGGCACACACGCGGGCACATCGCGTGGTACGGCGCGGAGGTCGGGGGCACCCCCTTGCTTTTTTGCGGCGACACGCTGTTTTCCGCGGGCTGCGGCAGACTGTTCGAAGGAACGGCGCAGCAGATGCACGCCTCGGTGAGCCGGCTGGCCGCCCTGCCCGAGCCTACCCGCGTGTGCTGTGCGCACGAGTACACCCTGTCGAACCTCGCCTTTGCACGCGCGGTCGAGCCGCACAACCTCGAGCGCGACCGGTATGAAGCCCTCTGTCGCCATCGACGCGCGCAAGGCGAGCCCACCTTACCCTCCTCGATCGGACTCGAACGCGCGGTCAACCCTTTTTTGCGCTGCGGCGAAGTCGCGGTTCGTGACGCCGTGATCCGACATGCGGGCCTGCCCGCCGATGCCGATCAGGTCGCCCTCTTTGCCGCGCTGCGGCGCTGGAAAGACGAGTTCCGATGACCCCGAGTTGGTTTCACCCGCGGCTGGCGTGGCTGCTGTTGGCATTCATGGCCATGCTGTCAGGCTGCGCGTCCCTCGAGTCGCCCTCGACCGAGCGACGTTCGGCGGTCGACGCCGCGGCCGGGCACGGCCCAAAGCCCAGCACGAGCGGGGAGTCTGCACCCAACGCCCCGGGCCAGGGCCTTCAAGGCAGTGGGATTGGACCGGTCAAACCGCTGAGCCTGAACCCCATCGAACGCCCGCCCGTGGTGAGCCTGCGTCCGCCCGAAGACCTGTGGGAACGCATACGGCGGGGCTTTGCGATGCCCGACCTCGACAACGAGCTCGTGACCGACCGCATCCAGTGGTACAGCGCCCGCCCGGATTACATCCTGCGCATGACCGAGCGCTCGCAGCGCTACCTCTTCCACATCGTCGAAGAGCTCGAGCGGCGCAACATGCCGACCGAGATCGCCCTGCTGCCGTTCATCGAAAGCGCGTTCAACCCTCAGGCCGTGTCGAGCGCCAAGGCGGCCGGCATGTGGCAATTCATGCCACAAACCGGCAAATCCTTCGATCTGCGCCAAAACGCGTTTCGTGACGACCGGCGCGATGTGCTCGAATCGACGCGCGCCGCGCTCGACTACCTGCAGCGCCTCTACAACATGTTTGGCGACTGGCAGCTGGCGCTCGCCGCCTACAACTGGGGCGAAGGCAGCGTCAGCCGAGCGCTGGCCCGCAACAAGGCGGCCGGGCTGGGGCTGAGCTACAGCGACCTGAACATGCCGCAGGAAACACGTTTCTACGTGCCCAAGCTGCAAGCGGTAAAGAATCTGATCGCCAACCCCGAGGCCTATGGCATCCGGCTGCCGCGCATCGAAAACCACCCCTACTTCCAGTCGGTCCCGATTTCGCGCGACATCGATGTGGCCCTGGCCGCAAAGCTCGCCGAAATTTCGCTCGAAGACTTCCGCGCGCTCAACCCCTCGATGACCAAACCGGTCATCCTCGCCGCCGGCACGCCGCAGGTCTTGCTGCCCTGGGACAACGCCGCCGTGTTCGAGCGGAACCTCGCCAGCTATCAGGGCCGCCTGGCGAGTTGGACGGCCTGGGTCGCGCCTTCGACGATGAGCGTCGCCGAAGCGGCGCGCCGCACCGGCACGCCCGAGTCGGAGCTGCGCCGGGTCAACGGCATTCCCCCGAAAATGCTGATCAAGGCTGGCTCGACCTTGCTCGTAACCCGCTCCGAAGCCAAGGATGCCGACGTCCCCGAAGCCGTGGCCGATCATGGCCAAGTGGCTCTGGCGCCGGAAGTCACGCTGCGCCGAGCCGTCATCCATGCCCGGCGCGGCGACAGCGTCGAAAGCCTCGCCAAGCGTTACGGCGTCGCTGCGGCAACGCTCGCGCACTGGAACAATGTCGGAGTCAAGACCCAATTCCGCCCCGGCCAGGCCGTCACCCTGCTCCTTCCAACGCGCGCCACCCCGAATCGATCGCAGGCCGCGGCACCCGCACGGAAAGCCCCGGCCAAGGCGACGAGCATCCGATCCGCGCCCAGCACACCGAAGGCGACCTCGACTCAAAGCCGCAATCGCGCCCGCGCGAGCAAGGCATAGTGCTCGGTGTGCAGCCGGCTGAGGCTGAGCGGGACGCCGGACAGTTCAGGGTAAAGACGGACAAGGGTGCGCCAAGCCGTCCTTGCCCCGCCTTCGGGTAAGCCACCATCGGCGGTGTAGCCCTGCAAAGAGACGGCAACCGCGGCCGAGGTCGTGCCCACATCCCGCGCCCAGGCGGCCTTGGAAGCCAGTGCGTTCCAGTCCGAGAGTTCCGCCGTACGCAGCCACTTCAGCGCCTGGAAAACGGCCTGAGCCACGCGCTCGATCCCCGGATCACCGGCCTTCGAACGTGCATAGGGCGCAAACAAGCAACCGCCAGGCATCGCGCCTTGAAACAACGCATCCGAACTGCGCACCGAACGCGAATCCGCCAGGACACGGACATCGCCCGAGCGTTCCAGCCGGGTCATCCACGGATCGAGGCCGCAAAAGCCATCGATCGAGCCGGCCCGTAATGCCTCGGCCGCACGGGCCTCGGCGCCGACCGGAACCACGCGAACCGCAGATTCCGGAACGCCGGCATCGAGCAGCACCAGCCGAAGGAAGCGGTGCGAAGCCGAGCCGAGCGAGGTGACACCCACAAGCTTGCCAACCAAATGCTGGATCGTCGGCTGGGGCGGCAAGGTGCGGCTCGATGCCGCCAGCACCAATTGCGGCGTGCGTCCATAGACGAAAAAGCTCTGCAGGGAAGCGCCACGGGCGTTGGCAAGAACGAGCGCATCGAAGGGCCCTGCGCCGACATCCGCATGGCCTTCGCGCACCGCTTCGAGCGCCGCCATCCCGCCCGGGTATTCCCAGAGATGCACCTCCACCCCAGCGGCGGCAAAAAAACCGAGCGCCGCGGCGAGCTTGATCGGCAGGTCGTAGAGGGTGTCTGCGGCACCGACGGCCAAATCCACGACCGGCAATGGGCTGCCCAAGGCAAGGCTCGGACGGCCCAGCGCCGCGGCGCCAAGCCACAGCAAACATGCGCGTCGAGTACACCCTGCCACCGCCATCCGTCCCCCTGGCCGGTCGAGCCCGGCTGGCGCAGCCTAGCTCAGGGATGGCGCAGGCACATCGGGGGAACTCCGGCCGGGTTTTCCCGCGCCATCAAGGAAACGCCTGCAGCCTCAGTTCAACGGTAGCCGAGGAAGAGGATGGCGATGTTGAGCGCGAACGCCAGGGTCCAGACCACGGAGCGAATCAGCGCCCAGTCCGCGACGTAACACAGGATGTAGGCGAGCCGCAGAAAAATGAAGAACACCGCGGCCAAATCCAGCCAGGCCTGGCTGGCGCCCAGTTGGTGCGCGATGATCACCGCGCCGATGAAGAAGGGCAGCGCTTCGAAGCTGTTGGCTTGGGCCGCATTGGCGCGCGCTCTCCAGCCCGCCTGTCGGACAAGCCAGGCACGTGGCTGGTGGTTGTCATAGCCGCCTTGGCTGGCTGGCCGGCCGAATTCGCCCCACTTGGCCAGTCCCGCGCACACGATGGGTAGCAAGGCTGCTGCCAGCACGCACCAATAAGCCACGGTGAAATGCACAGCGGTCGTCATCGTTGGGCTCATCGAAACTTCCTGCTTTTCATGTGAATTCGGCTGCCGCCCGCAAAAAATGCACTTTATGCGCTCTCATTTTTGCATCAGCGACGATCGACCAAGGCGTGCGCGATGGTGCCGAGATCGACATATTCGAGCTCGCTGCCGGCCGGAACACCCCGTGCCAAGCGGGTGACGCTCAGCCCGCGTAGGCGCAGCGCTTCGCCGATCACGTGCGCAGTCGCCTCGCCTTCGGCGGTGAAGTTGGTCGCGAGGATCACCTCGCGCACCACGCCGTCGCATGCGCGCTCGAACAGCTCCCCGAGACCGAGTTCCCGAGGGCCGATGCCGTCGAGCGGACTGAGCTTGCCCATGAGCACGAAGTATCGCCCCCGATACGCCGCGGTGCGCTCGATCGCGGCCTGATCCGCCGGGGTCTCCACGACGCAAAGTTGGCTGGCGTCGCGCCGCGGGTCGGAGCAGGTCGCACAAAGCTCCGCCTCCGTGAAGGTATGGCACAGCGCGCAGTGCCGCATGCGTGCATCGGCCTCCTGCAGCGCTTGCGCCAGCACGCGCATCGACGCCCGGTCATGCTGGAGCAAATGAAAGGCCATACGCTGCGCCGACTTCACCCCCACGCCGGGCAGCCGCCGCAGCGCCTGGATCAGTTGCTCGAGCGAGCTGGTGTCAGCCATGACGGAGGTGGATCGCTTTGCAGCCTTTCAGAGCGCTCGGGCCCGGCAAAGCCCACTGCGGGCATGGCCGAGGGTGGCCACGTGGCCCTCTTCTGCTTGGAAGTACCGCTGCGCGACCCAAGGCAAGGTCTCTCAGAAGGGGAACTTCATGCCGCCCGGCAAACCCGGCATCCCGGCGGTCAGCTTGCCGAGCTTTTCCTGCTCGGTTTCGGCGGCCTTGCGCACCGCGGCATTGAACGCCGCGGCAACGAGATCCTCGAGCATCTCTGGGTCATCGGCGAGCAGACTTGGGTCGATCGTGACCCGTCGAACCTCGTGTTTGCAGGTCATGAGCACCTTGACGAGGCCACCGCCGGCCTCGCCTTCGACCTCGATGTGCGCCAACTCCTCTTGGGCGCGCTTGAGGTTTTCCTGCATCGCCTGGGCCTGCTTCATCAGCCCGGCCAACTGACCTTTGTTGAACATTCTCTGACTCCGTTGTAAGAACTCATTTGGCCCGTGCACCGACCCGACACCCACGCGGGACGGACACGCGATCCTGCTGCCTCACCGCTCACAGCGCTGCGAGACTCCCGGGCACGATTTTCGCGCCAAAGCTGCGCATCATCTCTTGCGTCCAGGGATCGGCTGCGACCCAAGCCTCGGCCCGGGCCAGCCGCGCCTGCGCTCGGCGGGCCAGGCGCTGTGCGGGGCTGTTCTCGGCCCGCCCCAACTCCACACAAAGGCGCACCGCATGGCCTTCTGCGGCCAACGCCGCCTCGAGCCGCTGCGCCATCTGCGGCTGGGCCAGTGCCTCGGCCTCGACCCGAAGCACCCACACGTTGCCGTCGCGCCGCACGAGCTCGGACTGGAGCGCCAGCTCACGCACGAGCGCTCCGATCCGCTCGGAGCCGATCAGGCGCATGACCAAACCATGCCAAAACACATCGTCCGCGTCCGAAACGGCAGGAGCCTCGGCCGGTTCCGCGGTCGCGGCGCCGCCGGTGGGCGGAACGCTCGAACCGTCAACCGGCCGCCCAAGATCGCTCCGCGCCCCGACGTTTGCTGTCGCCGAACGATACGGCTGCGGCTGCGGCTGCGGCTGCGGCTGCGGCTGCGGCTGCGGCTGCGGCGACTGTGCTGCATGCGGTCCCTCGGGCAGATGCGCGAGCGCGTCCTCGTCCGGCGTCACGGCCGGGCTCTCCACCCGCTCGAACGAACCGGCCGGCGACGGCCCCGGGGCCTCTCGTCCGCTCAGCGGAGGCGCCGGTGCGGCGCCAGCCCCAGCCCCCAGCCGGGGGCTGATTTCATCCTTGGCCCTCAACGGGCTTTTTTTTTCTTCGGGCGAAGACGGCGACTTGAACGCCAAGAAGCGCAGCAGAACCATCGTCAACGCCGCGTATTCGTCCACCGCCAAGCCCAACTCCTGACGGCCATGCAGGCAAATGCTGTAGAGGAGCTGGGTCTCGTCGGCTGCCAAGGCTTGCGACAAGCGCTGCAGCTGCGCCTCGTCTGCCTCGTCTCGGGCCGCTGCCGCTTCGGGAACCGCTTGACGCACCGCGACGTCCTGGAGGACAGCAACCATTTCATCGAGCATCGCGCCCGCTTGCAGTCCCTGCACGCGCATGGCCTCGATGGATTCGATCACCGTTCGGCCCGCGCCGTGCGACAGCGCCTCGAGCACCTGCCACATCAGACTGCGGTCCGCACTGCCCAGCATCTGGCGCACGGCCGCTTCGCGCAGCGCGCCCCCACCGTAGGCAATCGCTTGGTCGGTCAGGCTTAGCGCATCGCGCATCGAGCCACGGGCGGCGCGAGCCAGCAGGCGCAAGGCCGATGCTTCGAAATCGATGGACTCGGCGGCAAGCACGCGCTGCAGATGCTCCGCAACGGTCTCCGGCGCCATGGGACGCAGGTTGAACTGCAGGCAGCGGCTCAAGACCGTGACCGGCACCTTCTGCGGGTCGGTCGTCGCCAAGACGAATTTCAAATATTCGGGAGGCTCCTCCAGCGTTTTGAGCATCGCATTGAAGGCGTGCCCGGTCAGCATGTGAACCTCGTCGATCATGAAGACCTTGTAGCGCCCCTGCACGGGCTTGTAGACCGCCTGCTCGAGCAGGCTTTGAACTTCGGCAACGCCACGGTTCGAGGCGGCGTCGAGCTCGGTGTAGTCCACGAAGCGCCCGGCGTCGATCTCCACGCAGGCCGGGCAAACCCCACAAGGCGTGGCCGTCACGCCGCCTTGTCCATCGACGCCCTGGCAATTGAGCGACTTCGCCAGAATGCGCGACACCGTCGTCTTGCCGACGCCCCGCGTTCCGGTGAACAAGTACGCATGATGCAAACGCCCCGTGGACAAGGCGTTGGTCAAGGCGCGAACGACGGCGTCTTGCCCAACCATCTCGGAAAAGGTCCGAGGACGATACTTCCGAGCCAGAACCAAATAGGGAGCCATCGCGCCATTCTACGGGGGCCCCGGCGTGTTCCGGACGGCACGGCCACCGACCGCCGAGGAACGAACGGGAGTGCGTACCGGACCGTCCCCGAGTAGACAGCAACATCCAAAATCGCCTCACGAGGGGGCTGGTCGAACGCGCAAGTCGAGAGTATGCTGCAGTGCGTCAAACCATCCATCCCGATGGAACGTTTACTGCCAGCCCTTCCTCGGCTCGAGGATTGCATGCATCCCACACTTGACCTGCCAGCCCAAGCGACCCAACCTGGCCCGACGCCCGTGACGACCGCGTCGGACATCCCCAAGCTCATCGCCGCCCTCGAGGGTTGTTTGCACCCGCGCGCGCAGCGGCTGCGCGCCTGTCTCGAGCGCGAGCCGCAAGGCGCCGAGCTCGAACGCGTGCGGATTGAAGTGCTTGGCCTATTGACACTCTCCTTCGGCCGCCGGGAAGCGCTGCGTCGACTAGAATAGCCAACGACGGGCCTTCCCGCATGGCAAAGCAGCCAACCGGGTCAGGTGGGGAACCAAGCAGCCCTAACTGTGGAGTCAGTGCCGGGGTCAAGGCTCGTCACCCAACAAAAAACCCTGCGTGTGCGACGCAGGGTTTTCTTTTAGGGCAACGCCTTACAAGTCCGCCTTGCGGCTGTCGAGCGGGGTAAGGAAGGAATTTTCCTGAGGCGCATAGACGACCGGGGCTGCAGGCATTCCCTCGGGCATCGCAGTGAGGGGGCCGGCGACCGAGGCTTCATCGGAACCACCGAGGGATGAAATCTCACTCTGACGGATGACCCGCTGCCGCTCGACGGCGGCATGAAGTGCTGCTCGGGCGACCTTGATTGCCTCTCCTTCCGCGGCGTTGGCGCGGGTCATGGCGGCACCGGTGTCGCCAAGGAATGCCGTGCGTATATCCGTGATGGTCGGCAAGCGCTCCGGGTTCACGATCCAATACGCGATGCCGCACTGGGTCAACAGGGTTTGCTTGAGTTGCCGGTTCGACTCGGACAGGCCCTTGCGCCCTGGAACATCGACGCAGCCGAGAACCTGCCCGCCCGCGGTGCAGACCGTAAAGGTGCAGTAGACACCATTGAGGATTTCATACCATTGCCGTGCGTCCTCGCCCTTCCGAGGTAACGTGAATCGCGTAACGGCCACCTTGATCATGACGTGGTGGTCGTAGAAGGCACGAACCAGCCAACGCCAGACGCGCCGCTCCTCGCTGTTGGCCAGCAGCCGCGGCACGAGCGGCCAGTGGCGCGGCAAGCGACGCGGCGCACGAGCCGCCCGACGCTGCAGCCACCGGGCCAGCGCAACGCCGGCGCCCAGACCCGCAGCCAACGCCAACACCACCGAAATCCAAACAACGCCATAGAGGCCCATGATCACCGCTCCATCCCCTTGCCGGGGTTGTTACCAACTGTATTGGATTGCGATGGATCCAGCGAGGACATATTCCACAGTTTGAACCTAAATCCGGCAGTTGGGCGCGCCCGAGCGGGCCGTCATCGGGCGCGCGGGCAAGGCGCAAACCGCAGCCATGGCGCTTGCCATGGCGAGGATTTGCAACGCCGCCCCCGGGCCCGAGGGCGGCTTGACCGGGTGCGCAGCGCTCACCCGAGCAGTGAACCGCCTCCGCAGCAAAAAACATCGCAACAACAACACCTTGCATTCAGCGCGAAGCGGTCAACTGCCGGATTCAGGTTGAATGCCTTTGCGCCACATTTTGCTGGCCTCCTACAGACCGAATGCCAGAAGTGTCCCGAAGTTGGCCAGATGCCTCGAGGTGCACATCGGGAAAACGACGATGCGCAGTCAAGCGCCAGTGGGAATAATCTCTGCAAAAGTTACATTCTGTTTGGAACACCTTTTACCCGCCTTACCTCGACGACATGACCCCCGCGGATTTCACATCGACCATCCTCGGAAAAACGCCCGTCGGCACCGAGGAGATGCAGGCGCGCAAACTCGGCCTCTCCCCCTGGAGCGTCGCGTATTGATCCTGATCGACGGCAAGCGGAGCTATGCCGAACTCGCGGTGCTGGCGGGCAACGTCTCGCTGCCAGAGGTCCTCGCCGTGCTGTGGGAGAAAGGCTGCATCCATTCGCTGGGGCGGGCGGCAACCTCCGCCTCGTCGACGGCGTCGCGCTCGGCCAGCCCGGCGCCGGCCCCGGCAACCCGTCCTTCTGAGCCGGACGACCTTGCCATGCTCCCCGCCCC
>NZ_JAEMQB010000116.1:0-9086 GCF_022759015.1 Tibeticola sp.
GCAGGTGCCTTCTTGTGCGGGGAGATCCAGTCGAACAGAGACATGGCTGGGATTATTGCGGAAGCTTCAGAAAATTTGGGAGCCCATGCGCCCGTTTTTCGCATCTGGCGTCGCGGGGTTCGGGCTGCGCAGGAACATGCCGTAGAGCGGGTTGTGCGTTTCCTCGACCCAAGGGTAGCCGAGTGTTTGGAGAAACTCGCTGAAGTCGGCGTCTTCTTCCGGAGGCACTTGGAGGCCGACCAGGATGCGCCCGTAGTCTGCGCCCTGGTTGCGGTAGTGAAAGAGGCTGATGTTCCAGCCCGGCCGCATCAGCGAGAGGAATTTCAGCAGCGCGCCCGGTCGCTCGGGGAAGACGAAGCGCAACAGCCGTTCGTCGTGCGCGAGCGGCGACTGGCCGCCGACCATGTGCCGGATGTGCTCTTGCGCGAGGTCGTCGTGGCTGAGGTCGAGCGTGGGAAAGCCGTGGCGGCTGAAGCGCTGGGCAATCTTGGCCCCTTCGCCCGGCGCGTGGGTGGTGAGCCCGACGAAGACATGCGCGCGTTGCGGGTCCTGGATGCGGTAGTTGAATTCGGTGACGTTGCGCGGCCCGCCGGGCAGGCTGCCGATGAGTTCGAGAAATCGGCGGAAGCTGCCGCGCTCTTCGGGAATCGTGACGGCGAGCAGGGCTTCGCGTTCTTCGCCGACTTCGGCGCGCTCGGCGACGAAGCGCAGGCGGTCGAAGTTCATGTTCGCGCCGCAGAGGATGGCCGCATAGGTTTGTCCGCGGGTCTTGTGTTCGGCCACGTATTGCTTGATGGCTGCGACCGCGAGCGCGCCGGCAGGTTCGACGATGCTGCGCGTGTCGACGAAGATGTCTTTGATCGCCGCGCAGACCGCATCGGTATCGACGACGACGAAGTCATCGATCCATTGCCGCGCCAGCCGGAAGGTTTCTTCGCCGACGCGCTTGACCGCGGTGCCATCGGAGAACAGGCCCACGTCGGCCAGTTCGCTGCGCTCACCCGCCTCGATCGAGCGCCGCATGGCGTCCGAATCGTTCATCTGCACGCCGATGACGCGGATTTCGGGCCGCAGCGCCTTGATGTAGGCCGATACCCCGGCGATCAGGCCGCCGCCGCCAATGGCCACGAACACCGCGTCGAGCGGGCCTTGATGCTGGCGCAGCATTTCCATGGCGATCGTGCCCTGGCCTGCGATCACGTCGGGGTCGTCGAACGGATGGATGAAGGTCAGGCCCTCGCGGCGCTGCAGTTCCACCGCGTGGGCATAGGCGTCGGAGTAGGAGTCGCCGTGCAGGACGACTTCGCCGCCGAGCGTGCGCACCGCGTCGACCTTGACCTGCGGCGTGGTCGTGGGCATGACGACGACGGCGCGCGTGCCCAAGCGGTGCGCGCTGAGCGCCACGCCTTGCGCGTGGTTGCCGGCCGAGGCACAGATGACGCCCTTTTGCAGCTGCTCGGGCGTGAGTTGCGCCATTTTGTTGTAGGCGCCGCGCAATTTGAAGCTGAAGACCGGCTGCTGGTCCTCGCGCTTGAGCAGCACCTTGTTGTGCAAGCGCCGACTGAGCTGACGCGCGGGGTCGAGCGGCGTCTCGACGGCCACATCATAGACGCGTGCGGTGAGGATTTTGCGCAGGTAATCGATCGCGGTCAGCGGCTGGGGTGGGGGTGCGGAAGACATGCGGATATCGTAAGGGAACGCACCGCCCGTCTTCGCGTTGCCGCGCACCCATGCACAATCGCGCGGGTTGGGCTTGAGCAAAGGATGCCAAGATGGAATGCACCGTGAGTTGGACGGGGGCGTGCGGAACACGCTCGGGGATGGGCTTCGTGGCCGAGACGGGCAGCGGCCACGCGCTCGTGATGGACGGGGCTGCCGACCCGGCGCAGCCCGCGCTCGGCGGGCAAAACCTGGCGCCGCGGCCTATGGAGCTGCTGTTGGCCGGCACCGGCGGATGCACGGCCTATGACGTGGTGTTGATTCTTCGCCGCGGCCGCCACGACGTGCGCGCGTGCACCGTGAGCCTCAAGGCCGATCGGGCCGAAACCGATCCGAAGGTGTTCACCCGCATCCACATGCACTTCACGGTGCGTGGCCGGGGCATTCCGCCCGCCGCCGTCGAGCGGGCGATTGCACTCAGCCACGACAAGTACTGCTCGGCCTCGGTGATGCTGGGCAAGACCGCGCAGATCGAGACGAGCTTCGAGCTGATCGAAGACCAGTGAATTGACAGGCTGACCGCGCCCGCTCTCACGCCGCTTCGCCGGTTTCGGCGCCTTCGATGAGAAAGCGCACGCGGCGCTGGCCTTGCCATTCGTCGACGTCGAGGCGGAAGGCGAGTTTCACGCGGGCGGGCAGCGGCTCGGTGTGCGAGAACCAGATGCCGTCGACCGCTTGTCCGGCGTGACGCAGCTTGAGCGCGAGGTGTTTTTCGCCCACCAGCCGTTGGCTCAGCACCTCGACTTCTTCGCTGAACACGGGCGGTGCAAAGCCCTGGCCCCAGACCTCGCGGTGCAGCGTCTCGACCAGGTCGGGGCGGCGGTATTCGGGCGCGAGCGGCCCGTCGGTCTCGAGCCGGCGCGTCAGCGCGGCGTCGTCGAGCCATTCCCGCGCGACCGCATCAAAGGCAGCCGCAAAGGTCTCGAAGCCTTCGGGCGCGAGCGTGCAGCCGGCCGCCATCGCGTGGCCGCCAAAACGCAGCAGCACGCCGGGGTGGCGCTTGGCGACGAGGTCGAGCGCGTCGCGCAGGTGAAAGCCCGGAATCGACCGGCCCGAGCCCTTGAGCACGCCCGCTTGGCCGGGCGCGCCGCTGGGCGCGAAGACGAAGCTCGGGCGGTGCAAGCGGTCCTTGAGGCGCGAGGCCACGATGCCGACCACGCCTTCGTGAAAGCTTTCGTCGAACACCGCCAGGCCGCTGGGCAGCGTGCCCTCCTGCTGCAGCCGCTGGGCGAACAAGGTCTCGGCGGCGAGCATGGCCTGCTCGCGCATGTCTGCCTCGAGGTCGCGGCGGTCGCGGTTGATGGCGTCGAGCGTTTGCGCGAGTTCCGACGCGCGCGTGGCGTCGTCGGTGAGCAGGCACTCGATGCCGAGCGTCATGTCCGAGAGCCGCCCCGCGGCATTGAGCCGCGGCCCCAGCGCAAAGCCGAAGTCGAAGCTGGTGGCGGCCTGGGGCTTGCGCGCGGCGACCGAAAACAGCGCGGCCATTCCGGCGGGCATCTGGCCCGCGCGCACGCGCTTCAAGCCCTGCGCGACCAGGCGCCGGTTGTTCGCATCGAGCCGTACCACGTCGGCCACCGTGCCGAGCGCGACCAGGGGCAGCAGCGCGTCGAGCCGCGGCTGCGTCGCGGCATCGAAGCGGCCCCGGCGGCGCAGCTCGGCGCGCAGCGCGAGCAGCACGTAGAACATCACGCCCACGCCGGCGATGGATTTGCTCTCGAACGCGCAGCCGGGCTGGTTCGGGTTCACGATGACGTCGGCTTCGGGCAGGCGCGGCGTGCCGCTGGCGTCGGCGGCGCAGAGGTGGTGGTCGGTGACGAGCACCGACAGGCCCAGCGCCCGGGCGGCGGCGACACCCTCGAAGCTCGCGATGCCGTTGTCCACGGTGACGAGCAAATCCGCACCAAGCGCCCGGACGCGCTCGGCGATCGGCGCGGTGAGCCCATAGCCGTCGACCACGCGGTCGGGCACGAGGTAGCGCAGCTGTGCAGGCGCAAAGCCCAGCATCGCGAGACCGCGCAAAGCCACCGCACACGCCGTGGCGCCATCGCAGTCGTAGTCGGCGACTACGCAGAGCGTGCGGCCCGCTTCGAGCGCGTCGGCCAGCAGCGTTGCGGCGGCGTCGGCACCGAGGAGGGTGGCGGGCGGCAGCAAACGCGCGAGGCCATCGTCGAGCTCCTCGGGGCGCTGAATGCCGCGCGCGGCGTAGAGCCGCGCCAGCAGCGGGTGCACGCCGGCCTGCTCCAGCGCCCAGGCCGCGCGTGGCGGCACATCACGCACTGTAATTTTCATAGCGAAAGAAGACCGTTTGACGCTGGGGTTCGGCCGAAAAACCTTGAAATCCGTTGCCCCAGGCCGCGCCGCTGCGGTCCCCAGGTCTGAAACGCCTGGGCGCCGCAGAGCGTGAGCGTCACCGGCTCGCCGCGTGCGGCGGCTGCGGCCAGTTGCGCGAGCGGCCCGCGGTCGAGCTTGGCCCAGGCCTCGTCCCGCGCGGGCGCGCGGTCGGTGCCCGTCACCGAGGCTTGCGCCAGCGCGGCATCGATCTGCAGCGGCCGCGGTTCGGGCGGCGCCTCGAGGCTGCCGGCGGCGCTGAACCAAACCGCGTTGGCGAGCGGCTGCCGCCGTGCGGCGCGCGCGTCGTTGACGGGGTGGGCGTAGAGCTGCATTTGCAGTTCGCTCAAGAGCCGTGCGAGCGGGTCGCGGTGTTCGCGCGGCAGCCACGGCCGCACGTCGGCGCCGGCCGCCCGCGCCACCGAGGCCAAACGCCGGCCATGCAGCGCCTCGCCTTCGACCAGCCAGCAGACGCCGCGCGGCCGCACGGCGTCGAGCGCCGCGCGCCAGGCAGCGGGGACCGCCCGCGCCTCGGGCCTTGCGGTCGGCGGCTCGTGCAGCGTGAGGCCGTCTTCGGCCAGCAGCGGCTCGATGGCCGCTCGCAGTGCCTGGGCTTCTGCGGCCTCGAGCGCGAGCGCTTCGGGCTCGTGCATGAACACATGGTCCATCCCGACCTGCCAGTGGCACAGGCTCAGCCAGCCCCAGGCCGAGCGGCCGGCCGCGGGCAGGCCCCAAGCGTGCGCCTGCAGCGCGGCCCAGGGCGCGGCCTGCGCGGGGTCGGTGGCCAGGCCCAGCGCCAAGGCCAGCGCGCGCTCCGGCGCGGTTTCGGGCGCATCTTCGGGAACGAGCTGACGGGGGCCTGGGGCCAGGCGGCGCAGCAGCGCCTCGAGCGCGGGCCGCGGCCGGGCGCTGGGCGCATGCGCATTCAAGACCAGCAGGTGCAAAGCGGTGGTGGACATCGGTAACCGTTAGGAGGGGGAGGGCGTGACCGCGGCCATCTGAGTCAAGGCAGCGCGGGGCAGGCTGCTGGGGTGCGCCCGGGGGATGCGCTCGCGACGCCCCGGGCCGGAATTGTCGCGCAGCGGCTTACCGGGCGGCGCCGATGCCACAATCACCCCCGATGCAAACGCCTTATGAACTCATCGTCGGCTGGCGCTACACGCGCGCGGGGCGTGCCGCGCGCCGCAACGGCTTCATTTCCTTCATCTCCGCGGTGTCGATGCTGGGCATCGCGCTCGGGGTGGCGGCGCTCATCATCGTGCTGTCGGTGATGAACGGTTTTCAGAAGGAGGTGCGCGACCGCATGCTGGGCGTGATCTCGCACATCGAAATCTTCGCGCCCGACGGCGCGGCGCTGCCCGACGTGGCGCGCACCCTGGCCGAGGCGCGCGCCAACCCCGAGGTGGTGGCGGCTGCGCCCTTCATCGGCGCGCAGGCGCTGCTCACGCGCGGCGAGGACATGAAGGGCGTGCTGCTGCGGGGCGTAGACCCGGCGCAAGAGCCGGCCGTGACCGACCTGGGCCAGCATCTGCAGCACGCGGGGCTCGATCGCCTCACGCCGGGGGGCTTTGGCATTCTGTTGGGGGTGGATTTGGCGCGCTCGCTCGGCGTGCGCGAGGGCGACCCGGTGACGCTGGTGGCGCCGAGCGGCCAGGTCACGCCGGCGGGCGTGGTGCCGCGGCTCAAGCAGATGACGGTCGTGGGCATTTTCCGCTCGGGGCATTACGAATACGACTCGACGCTGGCCTTGCTGCACATCGACGACGCGGCGCGCATCTTCCGCGTCGAAGGCCCGACCGGGGTGCGGCTGCGGCTGCGCGACCTCGACCGCGCGCGCTCGGTGGCCGAGCAACTCGCCGCCAGCCTCAGCGGCGACCTGCGCATCCGCGACTGGACGCGCCAGAACGCCACCTGGTTTGCCGCGGTGCAGATCGAAAAACGCATGATGTTCATCATCCTCACGCTCATCGTCGCCGTGGCGGCGTTCAACCTCGTCTCGACGCTGGTGATGACCGTGACCGACAAGCACGCCGACATCGCCATCCTGCGCACGCTGGGCGCGAGCCCGGCGAGCATCATGGGCATCTTCGTCGTGCAAGGCGCGCTGGTCGGCGTCATCGGCACGCTGGCGGGGCTGGCGCTGGGGCTGCTGGTTGCCTTCAACATCGACGTCATCGTGCCGGCGATCGAGCGGCTGCTGCATGCGAGCTTTCTGCCCAAAGAGATTTATTTCATCGACCGCATGCCGAGCGACCCGCAGCGCGGCGACATCGTGCCGATCGCCGTGCTCTCGCTGCTGCTGGCCTTCGTCGCCACCCTCTACCCGAGCTGGCGCGCCAGCCGTGTGAACCCGGCGGAGGCGCTGCGTTATGAGTGAGCCCGAAATCATGCGCGACGGCGCCGGCACCCGCTGCGCCACGCCGGATGCAGAGGCCGACGTGGTGCTGCGCGCCACGGGGCTGACCAAGCGCTTTCACGAGGGGCCGCTCGACGTGACGGTGCTGCACGGCGTGGACCTCACGGTGCGTGCCGGTGAGACCCTGGCCATCGTCGGCGCTTCGGGCTCGGGCAAAAGCACCTTGCTGCATCTGCTCGGGGGGCTGGACGCGCCCACGAGCGGCGCGGTCGAACTCATGGGCCAGCCGCTCGCGTCGCTGAGCGCGGCCGAGCAGAGCGTGCTGCGCAACCGACACCTGGGCTTCGTCTACCAGTTCCATCATTTGCTGCCCGAATTCAGTGCGCGCGACAACGTCGCCATGCCGCTGTGGATCCGCCGCAGCACCCGCGCCGAGGCCGCCCGCGCCGCCGAGGCCATGCTGGCCGCCGTCGGCCTGGCCGAGCGCACGCGGCACCGGCCGTCCGAGCTTTCCGGCGGCGAGCGCCAGCGCGTGGCCATCGCCCGCGCGCTGGTGACCCGGCCGCGCTGCGTGCTGGCCGACGAGCCCACCGGCAACCTCGACCGCAGCACGGCCGAAGGCGTGTTCGACCTGATGCTCCAACTCGCGCGCGAGCAGGGCACGGCCTTCGTCGTCGTCACGCACGACGAGACGCTGGCCGCGCGCTGCGCGCGCCGGCTGCGGCTGGTGCAGGGGCGGCTTGCGCCGGCTGAAGGCTAGAGCCGCGCGGGGTGGCCCATGCCCGCTTGGATCGACACGCACTGCCACCTCGACGCGCCCGAGTTCGCGGCCGATGTCGATGCGGTGCGCGCCCGTGCCGCTGCCGCTGGCGTCGTGCGTTGCGTCATTCCCGCCGTGCAGGCGGCCGACTTTGCGGCCACCGCGGCGCTGGCGCACCGCCTGGGCGATGCCTATGCGCTGGGCATCCACCCGCTGTTCGTGCCGCAGGCCCGTGACGCGGACCTGGACGCGCTCGACGCCGCGCTCTCCGCGGCGCGCGACGACCCGCACCTCGTCGCCGTGGGCGAGATCGGTCTGGACTTTTTCGTGCCCGAACTCACGCGCGAGCCGTTGCGCACGCGGCAACTGCAGTTCTACCGCGCGCAACTGCGCCTGGCGCGCCGCTACGGCCTGCCGGTCGTCCTGCATGTGCGGCGCTCGGCCGACGCCTTGCTGCGTGAGCTGCGCGTGCTCGCCGGCGCCAAGGGCTGGCACGGCATTGCACACGCCTTCAACGGCAGCGCCCAGCAGGCGCAGGCGTTCATCGGGCTGGGCTTGAAGCTGGGGTTTGGCGGCGCACTGAGCTTCGAGCGGGCCTTGCAGATCCGGCGTCTCGCGCAAACCGTGCCACTCGACGCGCTGGTGCTCGAGACCGATGCGCCGGACATGCCGCCGCAGTGGCGCTATGTCGATGCGGCGCGTCGCGCAGCGGGGACGCCGCAGGCGCGCAACGAGCCCGCGGAGCTGCCCCGCATCGGCGCGGTGCTGGCGGCGCTGCGCGGACTCTCAAGCGAGGCGCTCGCTGCCGCGACGCGAGAAAACGCCTGCGCCGCGCTGCCCCGGCTGCGCGGGCTGCTCGGCGCGGCTTGCGAGGGGACGGCGTGCGCGTAGCCCGCCGCAGTTTTTAGCGCCGAGCCCCGGCGTGAAATGGTGAAATCGTGCTCTCAAAAAAGGAACAAACCCAGGCTGCTCCCAGCGCTCCGGCGGTGACGGCGCCCGTCGTCGCCGCGCCGGTGGCCGCGCGGGATGGGGCGCCTCTGACTGGCCTCGCACCGGTCGTGCGCGACGACACCGTGCTGGTGGTGCTTGGCAGCTTCCCGGGCGTGGCTTCGCTCGCGGCGCAGCAGTACTACGCGCATCCGCACAACCATTTCTGGCGCATCATCGAGACGATTTGGCCGCCACCCCAGCGTGAAAAGGTCGGTTGGTGCTATGAAAAAAGGATCGCCTGGCTGCTCGCGCAGCGCGTGGGCCTGTGGGACGTGTACGCGGCGTGCACGCGCGAGGGCAGTCTCGACGCCGCCATCCGCAACGCCATCCTCAACGACTTCGCCGCGCTCGCCGCGCGCGGCCCCCAGATCGTGGCGGTGGCGCACAACGGCGGCGAGAGCTTTCGGCACGCCCGCCGCGTGCTCGCGGCGTTTCCCCGGCCTTTGGAGTCGCACCGCCTGCCCTCGACCAGCCCGGCCAACGCGAGCTGGTCGTTCGAACGCAAACTGGCGGCTTGGCGCGCCGTGTTTGCCCGGCATGGGCTGGTATAAGGCAACGCTGAACAAGTCCCTCGCGCGTCGCGCATCCCGGCTGCGGGCGGTCTGCTTCGTTGCAAATCCTCGCCATAGCTGCGGCTATGGCTGCGGTTTGCGCCTCGCATCCCATCCCGCGGCCGGGCGCGTACCATCGCAGGAACTGATTCAGCGTTGCCATAAGAGCAAGCCTGACTGAGCAACGCTGACCCTGTTGACCTTGATCCCCTCCCTGTGTTCATGACCACGACCCGACGCGGCGCCGCCCGAGCCGAATTGCCTGAGGTGCATTTTTCCGATTTCGATGGGGTGCGCTGCCTGCACCTGGGCACCGATTGGGTGCAGGGTGCGATGCGTATCGACGATCCGTTTGCGATCGAACTCGAATACGTGCAGCGCA
>NZ_JAEMQB010000087.1:0-15890 GCF_022759015.1 Tibeticola sp.
CGCTCGCGCTGGCCCTGCGCGAGGCGGGCGTGCAGCGCGGCGACCGCGTGGCCGCGTATTTGCCCAACGTGCCCGAGGCCATGGTGGCTTTTCTCGCCTGCGCGGCGATCGGCGCAGTCTGGAGCATCTGCGCGCCCGACATGGGTACGGCCGCGGTGCTCGACCGCTTCCGCCAGATCGAGCCGGTACTGCTGATCGGCTGCGACGGCGTGAGCTACGGCGGTCGCGACCACGACCGCCTCGGCGTGATCGCCGAGCTGCGCGCGGCCCTGCCCAGCGTGCGCCGGGTACTGCTGTGGGACAACCTCGGGACGAGCCAGAGCGCTCCTGATTTTGGAGTGCCCTGTGATGATTTCAAGCGGGCAACCGGCCGAAACGATGCCGAAACCGCAGCCTTCGAGCCCGAATGGCTGCCGTTCGACCACCCGCTGTGGATCGTCTACAGCAGCGGCACCACCGGCCTGCCCAAGCCCATCGTGCACGGCCACGGCGGCACCGTGCTGGTCGCGCTCGCGCTCAAAGTGCTGCACAACGACGTGGGCTGCAGCTATGCCGCGAACAGCTTTGGCGAGCGCTACCACTGGTACAGCTCCACCGGCTGGGTGATGTGGAACGCACAGATGAGCGGCCTCCTCAACGGCACCACCTGCGTCATTTACGACGGCAACCCCGGCGGCAGCAAGGATCGGCCCGACTGGACGACGCTGTGGCGCTTGGCCGCCGACACGGGCGTGAGCTTCTTTGGCGCGGGCGCAGCCTTCTACGCCAACTGCCTCAAGGCTGGGGTCGACCTCTCGACCTGCGGCGACCTCTCGCGCATCCGCGCGCTCGGCACCACCGGCTCGCCCTTGTCGGAGGACGCGCAGCGCTGGGGCACCGAGCAGTTCGCGGCGCTGGCCCAACGACAGCCGCGACCCGATGGCGGCGAGGTTTGGTGGTGCAACATCAGCGGCGGCACCGACTTTGCCGGCGCCTTCATCGGCGGCCACCGCGAGCTGCCGCAAACGCCCGGGCGCATGCAGTGCCGACTGCTCGGCTGCGCGGTCGAGGCCTGGAACGAGGCCGGCGAGCCCGTCATCGACGCCGTGGGCGAACTGGTCTGCACCCAGCCCATCCCCTCCATGCCGCTGTATTTCTGGGGCGACGCCGACGGCTCGCGCTACCGCGCGAGCTACTTCGAAGCCTACCCCGCTGGACACGGACGCAAACCCGGCGGCGGCGATCTCGACGCCTCCGCCGGCGCCGTCTGGCGGCACGGCGACTGGCTGCGCATCTTCCCCGACGGCTCCTGCGTCATCTACGGCCGCAGCGACGCCACCATCAACCGCCACGGCCTGCGCATGGGCACGAGCGAGATCTACAGCGCCGTCGAAGCCCTGCCCGAAGTGCTCGACTCCATGGTGGTGGACCTCGAATACCTCGGCCGGCCGAGCTTCATGCCGCTCTTCGTGGTGCTGCGCGAAGGGCTGGTGCTCGACGAAGCGCTGCGCGCGCGGATCGCCGACGCCATCCGCCGAGCGCTCTCGCCGCGCTTCGTGCCCGACGCCATCGAGCAGGTCGCCGAGATTCCGCGCACCCTCTCGGGAAAGAAGCAGGAACTGCCCATCAAGCGCCTGCTGCTCGGCCAGCCCTTGGACAAAGTCATCAACAAGGAAGCCATGGCCAACCCCGGCTGCCTGGCTTGGTATGTGGACTATGCGCAGCGATACCTGGCGCGCACGAGGGGGGATTGAGGAAACACGGAATGAGTCCCTCGCGCGCCGAACCTCACGGGAACTGATTCAGCGTTGCCCTAGACGCGCCGCCGATTCACCGCAACGATGCCCGCCGCCACCAGGACGAGCTCGGCCAGCAGGCTGGGCGTCACCGGCTCCTGCAGCCACAGCGCGCCTGTGAGCAGCGCGAACACCGGCGTGAGGAACACGAACACCGACATCTTCGTCGCCGGATAGCGCGTTAGCAGCCACATCCACGCGAGGTAGCTCGCGAACGCGCCCACGACGGTTTGCAAAGCCATCGACGTGGCGGCAAACGGGCTCCACGCCCAGCTCCAGCGCTCGCCGAGCGCAAGCGACAACAGCGGCAGGGCCAAGCCGCCCACGCCCAACTGCCACAACAGCACCCGCGGCGCGCTCGCCTGCGCGAGCCGCGTGGCGCGGATCGTCACCGTGGTCAACCCCCAAAGCAGCCCGGCGGCCAGCGCCAGCAGGTCACCGCGCCAGGTCGCTGCCGCCCCCTGCCCGGCAAAGCCCTCGCGCAGCGCCAGCAGCACGCCGGCAAACGCCAGCGCCATGCCCAACCACTGCGGCGTGCGCAGCCGCTCGCCGCGCACCCACAGCGGCAGCAAGGCTGCGACCCAGAACGGCGAGGTGTAGAGAAACACCGTCAGACGCGAAGCGGTGGTGTATTGCAAGCCCAGGTAGATGCACGCAAACTCCGCCGCGAACAAGGCGCCCGCGAGCAGCCCGGCCGCAGCCGTGCCGTCCGCCGTCCACAGCGCCCAACCGCGCGCCCGCGCCCACAAGAGCAACAGCAACGCCGCCCCCACGAGCCGCAAGCCCGCCTGAAACACCGGCGGCAATTCGGACAGCGTGGCTTTCACCAACACCTGCTGAAAGCCCCAAAACAGGCTGCAGGCCAGCAACACCGCCACCGCGGTGGCGTCGAGATGATCTTTGCGCGGTGCGGTCATGCAACGAGAATAGATGCGGATGCACGGCTCGCCCGTCGGGCAGGCGACAGCACGCGAGGGACTGGCTCAGCCTTGCCCGAAGCTACAACGGATGCTCGGTGTAGAACCGCCCGCCGTGGTAGAGCAGCGGCGAGGCGCCTGGCCGGTGGCTGCAGCGCTCGACTTCGCCGACGAAGATGACATGGTCGCCCTCGTCGTAGCGGCTGCGGTTGAAGCATTCGAAATGCGCGGCGGCACCTTCGATCAGCGGCACGCCACTGGCGCCCTCGGTCCAAGCCACGCCGGCAAAGCGGTCCACCCCGCGCGTGGCAAAGCGCTCGGCCAGCGTCTTTTGATCCGCGGCGAGCACATTGATCGCGTAGTGCGTGCCCTGCGCGAACGTGACCAAAGAACTCGCCGCGCGCGACAGGCTCCAGAGCACCAGCGGCGGCTGCAGCGAGACGGCGTTGAAGGAGTTGGCCGTCAGCCCGACGAGCGTGCCGTCGCTGCGGCGCGCAGTGACGATGGTGACGCCGGTCGCGAACATGCCCAACGCCGCACGAAACTCGGGCGTGGAAAACGCGGGGCTGCGGGCGTCGGGATGGGGCTCGGTCATGGCGGCGCGGGCGTGGACGGCCGCGAAGTATCGCGCATCGGCGCCGCCCCGGCCCGGCCTTGGGCCGATGCACCCGCTGGCCTCGCCGGCATGCGCGGCGCACCATCGGGGAAACGTATTGCGCGTTCGTTGCTTGAGAGGCTGAGAGGGAATTGGGTGCAGAGGCCGTTCACCGTTCGGGGGAGCGCTGCGCCCACGTGCCCGGCTCCGCTATCCTCGGGCGCGTCGCTGGTTGACCCGGGCCTTGCCCCATGTGTTCCTCTGCCCTTCCGGTTTCTTCGGTTCTTCGATGGCTGCTGGTGGCCTGCGGGGCGCTGGTGCTCGCGCACGCGGCCCACGCGGGCCCCGCTGCGGTTGCGGCACCCGCGACCTCGACGGCTTCGGCTGCGGGTTTGTCCGCGGGCGCCGACGTGGCGCAGCGCGGCTGTTTGGCGCTGTTGCCGCGGCTGCCGCGCGTGGAGGCCGCGATGTGCCGCACGCTCGGTCTGACGGCAGCGCCCGTGCGATCGGTGCAGGGCCGTGTGCTGCTGCAGGCGGACGCGCACACCGCCGGCACCGAGGGCGAGGCCCGCGGCGGTGCGCCCGAGCGCGGCCAGCGCGAGCCTTTGCGCGTGCTGGTGGTGGGCGCGATCCATGGCGACGAGCTCTCATCGGCCTCGGTGGCGCTGCACTGGCTGCAACTGGCCGCGCGCGAGGGCGTGCAGCTCGCACGGCCGGTGCACTGGCGCTTTCTGCCGGTGCTCAACCCCGACGGCCTGGTGGCCACGCCGCCGCGGCGCACCAATGCGCACGGGGTGGACCTCAACCGCAACTTCCCGACGCCTGGTTGGGCACGCGAGGCGCCGCGCTACTGGGAGCAGCGCACCCGCCGCGACCCGCGGCGCTGGCCTGGCCCGGCCCCGCTGTCCGAGCCCGAGAGCCGCTACCTGCACGAGCAGATGGAGCAGTTCCGACCGCATCTGATCGTGAGCATCCATGCGCCCTACGGCGTGCTCGATTTCGACGGCCCAAGTGTGCCGCCCTCGCGCCTGGGGCGGCTCTACCTCGACCAGGTGGGCATCTACCCGGGCAGCCTGGGCAACTACGGCGGCGTGCACAAGCGCGTGCCGGTGGTGACCATCGAGCTGCCCAGCGCGCTGCGCACGCCGCTGGACGCCGAGATGCGGCAGATGTGGCTCGACCTGCTGCGCTGGATGGGCGAGCGACTCACCCAGGGGCTGGGCGAGGGCTCCTGAGCGTTGCCTGAGGAGGACTTCCCCCCGGGCCCCAGCGCCAAACGGTCAGGTAGCGCTATCTTTTTTGGTCGCCGCCGCCAACCGTGCACTGTTCCAGTACACGTCGTCGCCCACGCTGCCGTCGGGGCGGTGACGATTGAGCACGCGGGCGAGGACGAACAGCAGGTCCGAGAGGCGGTTGAGGTACTGCCGCGGGGCGTCGCGCAGCGCGTCTTGCGCCCCGAGCGCCACCACCGCTCGTTCGGCGCGGCGCGCCACCGTACGGCACACATGGGCTTGCGCGGCTGCGCGCGTGCCGGCGGGCAGGATGAACTCCTCGAGCTTGGGCAAGGTGGCGTTGTGCTGGGCCAGCGCGGCGTCCAGCCCGGCCACCGCCTCGGGTTTGAGCAGTTCGAAGCCGGGAATGGACAACTCGCCGCCGAGGTTGAACAGCTCGTGCTGGATGCGCACCAGCAGCGCGCGCACGTCGTCGGGCATGGGCTCGCACAGCAAGAGGCCGATGTGCGAATTGAGTTCGTCCACATCGCCCATGGCGTGCACGCGCAGACTGTTTTTGGAGACGCGCGTGTTGTCGCCCAGGCCGGTGGTGCCGTCGTCGCCGGTGCGGGTCGCGATTTGCGTGAGGCGTTTTCCCATGGTGGTGCTCCTGGCAGGGTTCGGGCCGCGCGGTGCGTCGCGGCCCCGGGGGCGAGTATGCCGCGGCCCGTGCGACGGGCCATGCGAAGGGCCATCGACTCGCCGTAAACTGCAGCCATCGCCGCCGCAAGGCTGAACCGGAGCCCTCGATGAACGCACCCTCCACCCCCACCCATCTGCTGCCCGAAGTTCACCAACGCCCGGTGCCGCCCGCGCTGATCGAAGCGCTGCGCGCGCGCTTCGGTGCGCAGTTGTCCACCGCGCAGGCGGTGCGCGAGCAACACGGGCGCGACGAGTCGCCATTCACCAACGTGCCGCCGCCCGCGGCCGTGGTGTTTGCCGAGAGCACCGCCGACGTGGCCGACACCGTGCGGCTGGCGGCGCAGCATGAGGTGCCGGTGATTCCGTTTGGCGTGGGCTCTTCGCTCGAAGGGCATTTGCTGGCGGTGCAAGGCGGCATCAGCCTCGATGTGTCGCGCATGAACCGGGTGCTGGCGGTCAACGGTGAGGATCTCACGGTCACGGTGCAGCCGGGGGTCACGCGCAAGCAACTCAACGAGGCCATCAAAGACCTGGGCCTGTTCTTCCCGATCGACCCCGGCGCAGACGCCAGCCTCGGGGGCATGGCCGCCACGCGCGCCAGCGGCACCAACGCCGTGCGCTACGGCACCATGCGCGAGAACGTGCTCGCGCTCGAAGTCGTCACCGCCAGCGGCGAGGTCATCCGCACCGGCACGCGCGCCAAAAAAAGCAGCGCAGGCTACGACCTCACGCGCTTGTTCGTCGGCAGCGAGGGCACGCTCGGCGTCATCACCGAACTGAGCCTGCGCGTCTACCCGCTGCCCGAGGGCATCTCGGCTGCGATTTGCTCCTTCCCCACCATCGCCGACGCGGTGCAGACCACCATCGAAACCATCCAGCTCGGCGTGCCGATCGCGCGCTGCGAGCTGATCGACGCGAACACCGTGAAGATGGTAAACGCGCACAGCAAGCTCGGGCTGCGCGAGGCGCATCTGCTGCTCATGGAGTTTCACGGCTCGCCCAGCAGCGTGAAGGAACAGGCCGAAACCGTACAGGCCATCGCCCATGAAAACCACGGCCAGGACTTCGAATGGGCAAGCACGCCCGAGGAGCGCACACGGCTGTGGACGGCGCGGCACAACGCCTATTTCGCCGCGGTGCAAAGCCGCCCGGGTTGCCGCGCCATTTCCACCGACACCTGCGTGCCCATCAGCCGGCTGGCCGACTGCCTGCTCGACTCGGTGGCCGAAGCCGACGCAAGCGGCATTCCGTATTTCCTCGTCGGCCATGTGGGCGACGGCAATTTCCACTTCGGCTACCTGATCGACCCCAACAGCGCCGAGGAGCGCGCCCAAGCCGAGGCACTGAACCACCAGCTCGTGCGGCGCGCGCTCACGCTCGGCGGCACCTGCACCGGCGAGCACGGCGTCGGCCTGCACAAGATGGATTTCCTCGTCGAAGAAGCCGGCGCCGGCGCCATCGAGGTCATGCGCACCATCAAGCGCGCGCTCGACCCGAAGAACATCCTCAACCCGGGCAAGATCTTCCAGCTGTAGGAACACGCACCGCCCCTGGAAGGGCAACGACGCTCAGGCAAGGTGTATGAGTCCTGGGACGGCGCGCCCGGCCGTGGCCTCGAAAGAACTGGGCGACGCGGCTCCTCGCGGCGGACTCAGGCCGCGCGCAACCGCTCGATGAGGCCGTTGAGCTCGTCGAGCGAAGCAAAGTGCAGCACCAGTTCCCCCGCCTCGTCCACCCGGCCCGCGCGCTTGACGCGTTTCTTGATGCGTACCTCGACCTCGGCAGCGAAGTGGTCGGACAGTTCCTCTTCGACGCGCTTCAAGTCGCGCGACTTTTCCTTGCGCGCCTTCTGCGGCGCCAGCGCGAATTCGGCGCCGAGCTTCTTCACCAGCGCCTCGGCCTCGCGCACCGAGAGCGACTTGGCCACGATCTGGTTCGCGGCCGTGATCTGCGCTGCGCGCTCGAGGGCGAGCAGCGCGCGCGCATGGCCCATGTCGAGGTCGCCCGCCATCAGCATGGTCTGCACCGGTTCGGCCAGATTCAGGAGCCGCAGCAGGTTGGACGCCGCCGAGCGCGAGCGGCCCACCGCCTGCGCCGCCTGCTCGTGGGTGTAGCCAAATTCGCGGATCAGCCGCTGCAAGCCCTGCGCTTCTTCGAGCGGGTTGAGGTCCTCGCGTTGCATGTTCTCGATCAGCGCCATCGCCGCCGCGGCCTGATCGTCCACCTCGCGCACCAGCACCGGCACTTCCGCGAGCCCCGCCAGCGCTGCAGCACGGAAACGCCGCTCACCGGCGATGATTTCATACAGCGGCGTGGCGGCGTTCGCTGCATCGGCAGCGCCGCCCTGCGCGCGCCGCTGCGCAGCGTCCTCGGCGCTGAGGCGGCGCACCAGAATCGGCTGCATGATGCCCTGCGCCTTGATCGACTCGGCGAGTTCATAGAGCGCGCCCTCGTCCATGCGCGTGCGCGGCTGGTAGCGGCCGGGCACGAGCCGTTCGAGCGGCAAGCTCGCGGGCGCCGAATCGGCGGCCGGCGCGGCGGCATCGCCCCCGGGGCGCTCCTGAACGGTCGGCCCGAGCAAGGCTTCGAGCCCGCGTCCGAGCCCTTTGGGTTTTTTGGTGGCCATGGGAAATTCCTTGAAAGTCAATCGGGTGCTGATGCCGCAGCCCCGCGCAGCGCCTGCAACAAGGCGAGGCCTTCGGGCCAGTCGGCCAGGCCCGAGTCGGCGTTGAGGTGGCCGCGCGCGCCGGCGATGAAAAGGCCGCTGCCCCAGACCAGCGCCAGCGCCGCGGCGTGTTCGGCCGAGCCATAGGGGTCATCGGTGCTGGCCACAACGGTGGACGGAAATGGCAGCCGCGTGCGGGCAATCGGCGCCCAGCCGGGGATCTGCGCCCGCAGGTCCTCGCGCTCCACCTCGGGCGGCGCAACCAGCAGCGCGCCGCGCACGCGGTCGGTGTGGCGCGAGTGCGCGGCCCACCAGGCGACCAGGATGCAGCCCAGGCTGTGCGCGGCCAGCACCACGGGCTCGCGCTGCTCGAGCAGCACCTCGTCGAGCCGCGCGCTCCAGTCGCCGCGCAGCGGGCGCAGCCAGTCGTGCTGCTCCACGCGGGTGAAGCCGTACAGCGCCTCCCAGCGGCTTTGCCAGTGGTCTGGGCCGCTGCCGAGCCAGCCGGGCAGGGTCAGCACGGGGGCGAGCGGGCTCATCGACCACCCCGTGCGTTCACTTTTTGATAGCGCAATCTGACCATTTGGCGCTGGGGTTCCGGCGAAAAGCTTTGAAACCTACTGAAAATCGGGCCGCTGCGCGCGCGCGACCATCTCGCGGGCGAACTCGACGAAGGCCAGGCTGCCACGGGCCGAGGGGTCGAACACCACGCCCGGCAGGCCGTAGCTCGGCGCCTCGGCCAGGCGCACGTTGCGCGGAATCACGGTGTCGAACACCTTGGCGCCGAAATGCGCCTTGAGTTGTTCGCTGACCTGTTGTTGCAAGGTGATGCGCGGGTCGAACATGACGCGCAGCAGACCGATGATCTTCAGTTCCGGGTTCAGGTTCGCATGCACCTGCTTGATGGTGTTGACGAGGTCGGTCAAGCCTTCGAGCGCGAAGTATTCGCACTGCATGGGCACGATCACGCCGTGCGCGGCGCACAAACCGTTGAGGGTGAGCAGGCTCAGGCTCGGCGGGCAGTCGACCAGCACGAAATCATAGTCCGCATCGACGGCGGCGAGCGCCGCTTTGAGGCGCTTCTCGCGCTGGGGCAACCCGACGAGCTCGACCTCCGCGCCACTGAGTTCACGGTTCGCGCCCAACACGGCGTAGCCTGCGCGCTCGGCGGCCACGGCGGCCTCGCGGACCTCGGCGGCCCCGAGCAACACGTCATAGACGCTCAGACGCAATTCCCGCTTATCGACGCCCGAGCCCATGGTGGCGTTGCCCTGCGGGTCGAGGTCGACCATGAGCACGCGCTGGCCGACCTTGGCCAGCCCCGCCGCCAGGTTCACGGTGGTGGTGGTCTTGCCGACCCCGCCTTTTTGGTTGGCTACACAGAAAATCCGCGCCACGCGACCCTCCCCCTCTGTTGCGCCCGTCGGGCTTTACTTCGACAAGGCCAGCTTCACGCCAAAGCCGATCAGGAACACCCCGGCGATCTTCTCGAGCGTGCGCCCAATCACCGGCATCGCGCGCAGCCGCGCGGCCAAAACATGCGCGAGCAGCACGACGACGGCGCCGTAGACGAAGGTCAACCCTGCAATGGTGGCGGCCATGACGCCAAAGGTCAGCAGCCCCTGATGATGCGCGGGGTCGACGAACAAAGGGAAGAAAGCCATGTAGAACACGATGGCCTTGGGGTTGAGCAGCGTGATGGCCACCGCCTGCCGGAAATAGTGGTGCGGCTCGATGTGCAGCACGGGCTTGGCGCCGGGCTTGGCCATGAGCATCTTCCAGCCCAACCAGGCCAGATACGCCGCGCCCAGCCACTGCACCGCCGCAAACGCCACCGGCCAGGCCGCCAGCAGCGCGGCCACGCCGGCCACCGCCATCCACATCAGCACCTGGTCGCCGGCGATGACGCCCAAAGTCGCCGCCAGCCCACCGCGCACGCCGCCCTTGGCGGTCGAGGTGATGAGCGCAAGATTGCCCGGCCCCGGAATCGCCAGGAACAACACAACCGCGGCAACGAAGGCGCCGTAATCCGCAATGCCGAACATGCTGGGGACTTTCCAAAGAGCGGCCGCCGGGGTCGGTTCGGCCAGGGCACCGAGTTTACGTGAGTGCGGCGTCGTGCAGTGAGGCGGGCCGCATCCAAACGATGCAACGCTCGGCGTCCAGGCCCGGCACGGTGAGACGTTCCACGTGAAACACCGACACCTCGGGCGGCAGCGCGGCGATCTCGTCGTTGGGCACGCGCCCCTTCATCGCCATCCAAAAGCCCCCTTCGGCCAAGGCCGCCCGCGACCAGCGCGTGAAGTCGGAGAGCGACGCAAACGCGCGCGAGGTCACCACGTCATACGCCTGGCCGCGCGCGGCGGACAGCGTCTCGACCCGTGCATGCAGGCCCCGCAGGTTCGGCAAGCGCAAGGCCACCGCCGCCTGTTGGATGAAAGCCGCCTTCTTCGCCACCGTGTCCACACAACTCACCTCGAGCTCAGGCGCGCACAAGGCCAGCACGACGCCCGGCAGGCCGGCTCCCGAGCCCACATCGAGCACCCGCCGCGGCCCCGCCAGACCCTGCGCCTGAAGCTGCCGCCGCAAGGGCCCGACGACCGCCAGGCTGTCGAGCACATGGTGGGTCAGCATTTCGGCCGGTTCGCGCACCGCCGTGAGGTTGTAGACCCGGTTCCACTTGGCGATCAGCTCGAGGTAATCCAGCAAGGCCTCGAGCTGCGCCTCGGTCAGCGCCCAGCCCAGCGCCTCGGCGCCTGCGCGCAAAGGCCCGCGCAGCGCGGCGACCGCCTGGGTGCGAGGCGTCGCCGTCACGAGGCCGCCACCCCGGGCACGGCCGCGGGCTCAGCCGCATCCTGCGCCAAATCCACCGGCGAAGCCACCTTCGGCCCGCGCACACCGCCAAAGTCCTTGTAGCCCTTTTTCTTCAAATGGATCAGCAACAACGAGATGGCTGCCGGGGTCATGCCCGAGATGCGCGCGGCCTGACCCAGCGTTTCCGGGCGGTGTTTTTGCAGCTTTTGCCGCACCTCGATCGACAGCGCGCTGACCTGGGTGTAGTCCAGGTCTTCGGGCAGGCGCAAAGACTCGTGGCCCGCCGCCCGCTCCACCTCGTCCTTCTGCCGCTCGATGTAGCCCGCGTATTTGGCCGCGATCTCCAACTGCTCGACCACGGCCGCGTAAAGCTCGCCCAGTGTTTCACGTGAAACCAGCGGGCGCCCATCCGCATCGTCGGGCTGCGGCGCCGGCGCCCAACGCCCCCCTTCGAGACCCATCAGTTCGGCATAGCCCACACCCGGGCGGCGCAGCAATTCGAACAAGGGGTATTCGCGCTCGATGGGTTTGCCCAACACCCGCTCGGCCTCCGCGGCGCTGAGGATGCGCGGGTTCACCCAGGTCGACTTGAGGCGCTCGGTTTCACGTGAAACCGCATCGCGCTTGCGGCAGAACGCCTCCCAGCGCGCGTCGTCGACGAGGCCCAGACGCCGGCCGGTCTCAGTCAGACGCAGGTCGGCATTGTCCTCGCGCAGTTGTAGGCGAAACTCCGCGCGGCTGGTGAACATGCGGTAGGGCTCGGTCACACCCTGCGTGACCAGGTCGTCGACCAGCACACCGAGATACGCCTCGTCGCGCGCCGGCACCCAGGGCGCTTCACCCCGGACCTGAAGCGCCGCGTTGATGCCGGCGTACAAGCCCTGGGCCGCGGCCTCCTCATAGCCCGTCGTGCCGTTGATCTGGCCGGCGAAGAACAGACCCGAAATCGCTTTGGTTTCGAAGCTGCGCTTGAGCCCGCGCGGATCGAAGTAGTCGTACTCGATCGCGTAGCCGGGCCGCAGGATGTGGGCGTGCTCCAGCCCCGGCAGGCTGCGAACCATCGCATACTGGATGTCGAAGGGCAGACTGGTGGAAATGCCGTTGGGATAGAACTCGTGGGTGCTCAGCCCCTCGGGCTCGAGGAAGATCTGGTGGCTGTCCTTGCCCGCAAAGCGGTTGATCTTGTCTTCGACGCTCGGGCAATAGCGCGGCCCCACGCCTTCGATCTTGCCGGTGAACATGGGGCTGCGGTCGAAGCCCGAGCGGATGATGTCGTGCGTGCGCTCGTTGGTGTGCGTGATCCAGCACGGCAGTTGCCGCGGGTGCATGTCCGGCCGGCCCATGAAACTGAACACCGGCACCGGCCCGGGCAGGCCACCGGGCATGCCGTCACCCGGCTGCTCCGTGCACTTGGAGAAATCGATGGTGCGGCCGTCGATGCGCGGCGGCGTGCCGGTCTTGAGCCGGCCCTGCGGCAGCTTGAGCTCCTTGAGGCGCGCGGAGAGCGACACCGCCGGCGGGTCGCCCGCGCGGCCCGCGGCGTAGTGCTGCAGCCCCACATGAATCTTGCCGTCGAGAAAAGTCCCCGCCGTCAGCACCACCGCACGCGCCCGAAAACGGATGCCGATTTGCGTGACCGCGCCCGTCACCCGCGCCCCATCCCCATCGCCCTCGACCATCAGGTCGTCGACCGCCTGCTGGAACAGCCACAGGTTCGGCTGGTTCTCGAGCCGCCGCCGGATCGCCGCCTTGTAGAGCACGCGGTCGGCCTGCGCACGCGTGGCCCGGACCGCCGGGCCTTTGGAGCTGTTGAGGATGCGGAACTGAATGCCCGCCTCGTCGGTGGCCAGCGCCATCGCGCCGCCAAGCGCATCCACCTCCTTGACCAAATGCCCCTTGCCGATGCCGCCGATGCTGGGGTTGCAGCTCATCTGCCCGAGCGTCTCGATGTTGTGCGTGAGCAGCAGCGTGCGGCAACCCATGCGCGCGCTGGCCAGCGCCGCTTCCGTGCCGGCATGGCCGCCGCCGACGACGATGACGTCGAATTCTTCGGGATAAAGCATGTCGAGCACCAAGGGAGAGGGGGGCTGACGCGGCAGCAAGATGGCGCACGCCCTGCCGGATGAGGGGCGCCAATTTTATCGGTTCGCCGGCGTTTGGGGGAACTGTTGGGGAGGGAAAGCTGAAGAGGGAAGGGCCATTGGGCGCGCGCTAAGCACCCCGGGGGAAACCCGCAGGCCCGATTTTTGCGGTCCGAAGCGGATTAAGCTTGCTCGGCGCGACCCGCGCCGAGCGCGCGCACACCCGCGCGAACCCTTCATCCCAAAAGGAAACCCATCGCATGTCACAAGCAGCATCCCACACCCCCGCGCACGCCCTGCCCTCGTATCTGCACAGCGACCGGCTCGGTCCCTGGGGCATCTACCTGCAACAAATCGACCGCGTCACCCCCTACCTCGGCCATCTCGCCCGCTGGGTGGAAACACTCAAGCGGCCCAAGCGCGCGCTGATCGTCGACGTCCCGATCCACCTCGACAACGGCACCGTCGCCCACTTTGAAGGCTACCGGGTGCAGCACAACACCAGCCGCGGGCCCGGCAAAGGGGGCGTGCGCTTCCACCAGGACGTCACCTTGTCCGAAGTCATGGCCCTGGCGGCCTGGATGTCGATCAAGAACGCTGCCGTCAACGTGCCCTTCGGCGGCGCCAAGGGCGGGGTGCGGGTCGACCCCAAGAGCCTCTCCCTCGGCGAGCTCGAACGCGTCACGCGCCGCTACACCAGTGAAATCGGCATCATCATCGGCCCGAGCAAGGACATTCCAGCGCCCGACGTCAACACCAACGAACAAGTCATGGCCTGGATGATGGACACGTACTCGATGAACGAGGGCACGACGGCGACCGGCGTCGTGACCGGCAAACCCATCGACCTCGGCGGCTCCCTCGGGCGCCGCGAAGCGACCGGTCGTGGCGTCTACACGGTGGGCGTCGAGGCCGCCCGCCACCTGGGCCTCGAAGTGGCCGGCGCACGGGTGGCCGTGCAGGGCTTTGGCAACGTGGGCAGCATCGCAGCCAAGCTCTTTGCCGAGGCGGGCGCCCGCGTCGTGGCGGTGCAAGACCACACCGGGACGCTGTACCGCGAGTCGGGCATCGACATCCCCGCGTTGATGTTCCACGTGAAACAGCACGGCAGCATTGCCGGCTATGCCGAGGCCGAGCCGCTGCCGTCGGACGCGTTCTGGGACGTGCCCTGCGACATCCTCATCCCCGCCGCGCTCGAAGGCCAGATCACCGCCGCGAACGCCGCGCGGATTTCCGCCCGCCTCGTCATCGAAGGAGCCAACGGACCGACCACACCCGAAGCCGACGACATCCTCGCCGAGCGCGGCACCCTCGTCGTGCCCGACGTCATCGCCAACGCCGGCGGCGTGACCGTGAGTTACTTCGAGTGGGTGCAGGACTTCTCCAGCTTTTTCTGGACCGAGGATGAAATCAACGCACGCCTGGTGCGCATCATGAAAGAGGCCTTCGGCGCCGTGTGGTCGGTGGCCCAAGACAAAAAAGTCAGCCTGCGCACCGCCACCTTCATCGTGGCCTGCACCCGCATCCTCCGTGCGCGAGAGATGCGCGGCCTGTACCCCTGACCCGGACGGAAAATTGAGCCGCGTCAAGTCTGCCGCCCGCCACCCCGGCACAATGCCCCCACGCGCGGCGGCGCCATCCGGCCCGCCGCCCTTCCCCTGAAAGGACCCTGACCATGTTCAAACACATCCTGCTGGCCACCGACGGCTCCGAAGCTGCCAGCCACGCCGCCCACCGCGCGGTTGAGCTTGCCCGGATCCACGGCGCCCAACTCACCGCCGTCTTTGTCGTCGACCCCTATCCCTACCTCGGCATCGGCGAAGTCAACCCCATGGGTTTTCAGGCCTATCTTGCCGCAGCGCAGGAAACGGCCACCCGGGCCTTCAATGAAATTGCCGATCTCGCCGAAAAAGCCGGTGTGCAGCTCAAGACCTTGCTCGTCGAAGACGCGCATGTCGCCGCCGGCATCCTCAAAGCCGCCGAGGACGTCGGCGCCGACTTGATCGTCGTGGGCTCGCACGGCCGCAGCCGGCTCGAAAAACTCATGCTCGGCAGCGTCGCCCGCAGAATTGTGGATCAGGCCACGCGCCCGGTGCTCGTCGTGCGCTGAAGTCCGGGGTTTCTCACGCTCTCAGACCCGAGCCAAGGGACGCTGGCGCGTCGCCAGCAAGGCACCCAGCCACAGCGCGCCCGCAGAAAATCCCAGCCCACGCGCCAGCCCGCCGGGCCCGTCGGCGATCCAGCCGACGATGGTCGGCCCCACGATCTGGCCGGCCGCGAACACGATGGTGAACGCGCTGATGCCGCCTGCCCACTGCGCAGGCGGCAGGTTGTGCCGCACGAAAGCGGTCGTCGACGCCACGACCGAGAGAAACACCGAACCAAACAGCAGTCCCGAGGCCAGCACCACCGGCCAGGCCCCGGTGAACACCGGCAAGACCGTCGCCAGACCCAAGAGCGCATTGAGGAGTGCGAGCGCACCGCCGCCGCGGGCACGGTCGAGCAGACCCGCCCAAATACGCGAAGACGCCATCACCGCGACCCCGAGCAGCGCGTAAAACAGCGTCACCTCGCCCCCGCTGGCACCGCGCTCGCGCAGCAGCGCAATCACGAAGGTCATGTAGCCGATGTAGCCCACGCCAAACAGGCTGTAGCCAGCGAGCGCCGCCGCAAAGTGCCGCCAGGCCATACGCCCTGCCCGCCTGTTTGCGTCCTCAGCAGAACCGGGCCGGCTGGAATCGGCCTTAGGTTGCTCCTGATCGTGTAGCGCTTTGGCCGGCCATCGCAGCCCCACCGTCGCGGCCGCACACACGAGCGCGAGCGCCCACCAGGCCCAGGCCCAAGCGTGCGGCTGCGCCCGCACCGCGTCGAGGACCAGCGGCACCAGCAGCGCCGAAGCCACGATGCCCAAACCCGTGCCGCCGTAGTACAGGCCGAGCAACAAGCCCGCGCGCCGCGGCTGCAACGAGCCGAGCCGCGCCGCCAGCACGCCCCCAGCGATGAACACGAACGCGCTGGCCACGCCGGCGAGCAGCCGCTGCACCAGCAGCAGCGTCGCATAGGTGAAGAAGCCGCTCAGCCCCATGAAGACGCTCGCCGCCACCGAGCACCAGAGCAGCAACGCCGCCGC
>NZ_JAEMQB010000011.1:0-21370 GCF_022759015.1 Tibeticola sp.
AGCAGTTCTTCGATCAACCGGTGCAGCTCGGCGAAGTCGGGCTCGCCCACATAGCGCTTGACGATGCGGCCCTGCTTGTCGACGAGATAGGTGGTGGGTGTGAGTTGCACGTCGCCCCACGCCTTGGCGACGCTGCCGGTGTTGTCGATGGCGACCTTGAACGGCAGCTTGCGCGTCTGGGCGAAATTGACCACGTAGGCGGGCGGGTCGTACTGCATGGCGACCGCCAGCGTCTCATAGCCTCGAGGCGCGTATTTCTCGTGGGTGGCGACGAGCTTGGGCATTTCCGCCACGCAGGTCGTGCAGGTCGTCGCCCAGAAGTTCACGAGCAGGACCCGACCCTTGAAGTCCGCCGTGGTCTGTTTGCTGCCGTCGAGCAACACGAAGGTGGATGGCGGCGCCGGTGTCGCGCCGGTACCGAGCGCCAGATAGCCACCGACCGCGAGCACGACGGCGGCGATGACGGCATAGAGCAAGTGTGGTTTCATTTCATTCACCCGGAGCGTTCATCATGCATCGGCGTGAGTTTAGGGCGTTGCCTCAAGCCGCGCAGGCGAGCAGGACGTCCACCAGCGCCTCGGGTGCGCTGATCATGGGGTCGTGACCGGTGGCGAGTTCGACCACGCGCGCGCCGGGGAGCCAGTGGCCGTCCCAGAAGCGCGCATCCCGCACGCGCTGGCGGATCACATCGATGGTGGCCAGGGGCGGCGCGGTGCAGTCGATGAAGGTGCGCGGCACGCGGGCGACCCGCTGCACGTCGAAATCGAGCGGTGCCTCGTACGTGTGACCGGGGTGCGGCGTTTGCCGCCTCGCCACCCAGGCATGCGGTTCGGCCGAGAGCCCAAACACCGCGGGGTCGGGCGGCGGAAAGCTGAAATCGGCACGCGCGCGGGCGGCGGCCAGGCGGGCCTCCCGGGTGGCGCTGGCGTGGGTGCTGCTCCAGCTCTCGCCAGGCTTGGGAACGACCGCGTCCACGTACACCAGGTGCGCGAGCCGCTCGCCCATGCGGTCGGCGACCGCCGTGCCCAGCATGCCCGCATACGAGTGCACGGCGAGCACGACCGCCTCGAGTTCCTCGGCTTCGATGACGCCGATCACGTCGGCGATATGGGTCTCGAGCGTGATGCTGGGCGAGAGCAGATGCGCGCGCTCGCCCAGCCCCGTGAGCGTGACCGCATGCACCCGGTGCCCGGCGCGTGCCAGTGGGCGCATCACCTCGCGCCAGCACCAGCCCCCGTGCCAGGCGCCATGAACCAAAACGAAGTTCGCCATCAGATCACTCCTTTGCTGCGCAGATCGTCAATTCGTGCCGCGTCCCAGCCCAGCCACTCGCGCAGCACCTCGTCGGTGTGCTGTCCGAGCAGGGGCGGCGGGCGGTCGTGTCGCACCGGTGTCGCGCTGAGCTTGAGCGGGCTCGCCACGAGCTGCAGTTCGGGGTTGTAGGGGTGCGCCCAGGTCTCGACCATGCCGCGCGCGCGCACCTGCGGGTCGGCAAAGACCTCGGCGAGGTTGTTGATCGGTCCGCACGGCACCTTCGCCGCTTCGAGCGCGGCGAGCCAGTCGGCCTTGCTGCGCTGGCGCAGCAGCGACTCGAGCAGCGGAATCAAGGTGTCGCGGTGACGCACGCGCTCGGGGTTGTGGGCAAAGCGAGGGTCCTCGGCCAGGTCGGGCCGCCCCGCCACCGCGCAGAAGCGGGCGAACTGTCCGTCGTTGCCGACCGCCAGAATGATGTGTTCGCGCGTTCCGTCCGGGGCGGGCGCGACTTCGAACACCTGGTAGGGCACGATGTTTGGGTGGGCATTGCCCATGCGGCGCGGCACCTGGCCGCTCACGAGATAGTTCGCGCCCAGGTTGGCCAGCATGGCCACTTGCGCGTCGAGCAAGGCGGCGTCGATCACCTGGCCCTCGCCGGTGCGCTCGGCGTGGCGTAAGGCCGCGAGAATGGCGACCGTGGCGTACAGCCCGGTGAACAGATCTGCGACCGCCACACCGACTTTTTGCGGTCCGCCGCCCCGTTCGTCGCGCTCGCCGGTCACGCTCATGAGCCCGCCCATGCCTTGGATCGCATAGTCGTACCCGGCGCGCTCGCGGTAGGGGCCGGTCTGGCCAAAGCCGGTGATGCTGCAGTAGACGAGGCGCGGGTTGATCGCGTGCAGGCTGGCCGCATCGAGCCCATATCGCGCCATGTCACCGACTTTGAAGTTTTCGATGAACACGTCGCAATGCAGCACCAGCGCGCGGATCAGCGCCTGGCCCTCGGGGTGCGACAGGTCGCAGGTGATCGAGCGCTTGTTGCGGTTGGTGCCGAGGTAGTAGGCGGCTTCGGGTGTGTCGCGTCCGCTCGTGTCTTTGAGGAACGGTGGCCCCCAATGGCGGGTGTCGTCGCCGCTGCCGGGGCGTTCGACCTTGATGACATCGGCGCCGAGGTCAGCCAGGGTCTGGGTGCACCAGGGCCCGGCGAGCACGCGGGAGAGGTCGAGGATGCGGATACCGTCGAGTGCGTTCATGCCTGCATTGTGCGCAAAGCGGCACCAACCGGCGCAAACCCGCGCATCGCTGCCGCGATAATGACCCGCATGAAGTTTCGCGCCATTTTCGTCCCCGTCTTTCTGGTTGCCGGCCTCGTGCTCGGCGCTTGCAGTCCGAGTTGGAATTGGCGCGACCTGCGCCTGGAACAAGCCCCGATCCGCATCCAATTGCCGTGCAAGCCCGAGCAGGCCAGCCGCCGCGTGCCGCTCGCCGGTGAACTGGTGGATTTGCAAATGACCGGTTGCGCCACCCAGGGCACCACATTCGCCGTGACCGCCGCCCGGCTCAGCCCCGGAGCCTCGCCCGCCGCCGTGCTCGCGGCCTGGCGCGAGAGCATGCTGCAAACCCTGCATGCCAGCGAGGTGCAGGAGCGGCCCTACACCCCGAGCGGCAGCGGCATGCTGGCGCTGCCGCAATCGGTGCGGGTCGACGCGCGGGGCACGCAACCCGACGGTAAGCCGGTGCAGGCCAGCGCCGTCTGGTTTGCGCGCACCGATCCCAACGGCGTGTGGGTCGTGCATGCGGCGGTCTATGGCGCCAAGACCGACCCGGCCGTCGTCGAGACCTTCCTCGGCGCGGTGCGTGGCGATTGAGCCTAAAGCCGGCAGTTGGGCGCGCCCGGGCGGGTCGTCATCGGGCGCGCGGGCAAGGCGCAAACCGCAGCCATGGCGGGCGTCATGGCGAGGATTTGCAACGCCGCCCCCGCGCCCGAGGGCGGCTCGAACGGGGGCGCAGCGCGCACCCAAGCGGTGAACGGCCTTTGCACCAAAAACGGTCGAAACATCAACACCTTGCATCAAGCTCAAAGCGGTCAACTGCCGGATTTAGGCCGAGGCTCGGCGGCTTGGTCGAGCCTTTGCAAGCGGCGGGTCTGGACACGCTGGCCGCGGATCGGGTGGCGTTTCCCGCCTTTCTGTCCGGTGGCGGGATGGTGTGCCCACGCCGCGTCTGGGGCGCACCGCATAATTCCACGCCATGAACCGCGTACTGCTCATTGCCCATGCTCCGCTGGCCAGCGCCTTGCGCGATTGCGCGGTGCATGTGTTTCCCGACGCGGCGGACCGCGTGGCCGCACTCGACGTGCAGCCCGACGTTGCGCCTGAGGCGACGCTGGCCGCCGCACGCGAACTCTGCGCGGCTTGGGCGCCCGAGGCGGTGCAGGGCGTGCTGGTGCTGAGCGATTTGTTCGGGGCGACGCCCTGCAATGTGGCCCAGCGTTTGGTCGAATCGCTGGCCGAAGAGCCGCGCGAGGCGGCGCTGATTGCGGGCGTCAACATGCCCATGCTGCTGCGCGCCTTGAGCTATGTGCGCGAGCCGCTCGAGGCGCTGGCGTCGCGGGCTTTGATGGGCGGCACGCAAGGGGTGATGCGGGTGGCCGCCGCAGCACCGCAGAACCAGGTGAGGAGACACCATGACCGTGACCCGGACCGTAACCATCAGCAATAAGCTCGGCTTGCACGCGCGCGCGTCGGCCAAGCTCACCAAGCTCGCGGGCAGCTTCCCCTGCGAGGTCTGGATGAGCCGCGGCGAGCGCCGCGTCAATGCCAAAAGCATCATGGGCGTGATGATGCTCGCCGCGGGCATCGGCACCGATGTGACGATCGAAACCTCGGGCGAGCGTGAGCAAGAGGCCATGGACGCCCTCGTCGCGCTCATCGACGACAAGTTCGGGGAGGGCGAGTGAGCCGCTTGCGCGCACCCCGCCGCGCCCGCCCGTACGGCTGGAGCGGCGCATGACCTTCAGCATCCACGGCCTGGCCGTTGCGCGCGGCGTGGCCATCGGCCGCGCGGTGCTGGTGGCGTCGAGCCGGCTCGACGTGGCGCACTATTTCATCGAGGCCGACCAGGTCGAGGCCGAGATCGCGCGCCTGCGCGTGGCGCGCAACTCGGTGGTGGAGGAACTGCAGCGGCTGCAGAAAGACCTGCCCAAGGATGCGCCGCATGAACTCGCGGCGCTGCTCGACGTGCATCTGATGCTGCTGCAGGACGAGGAACTGACCACCGGCGTCAAGCGCTGGATCCGCGAGCGGCTCTACAACGCGGAGTGGGCGCTCACCACGCAGTACGAAGTGCTGGCGCGCCAGTTCGACGAAATGGAGGACGCCTACCTGCGCGAGCGCAAGGCCGATCTGGAGCAGGTCGTCGAGCGCGTGTTGCGGCACATGACCGGGGCGGCCTCGCCGGTGGCCGCGCCGCCGCCAGCGCGCGCCCATCGGGAGGGCGAACTGCTGCTCGACGACAGGCACGACGTGCCGCTGGTGCTGGTGGCGCATGATCTGTCGCCGGCCGACATGCTGCAGTTCAAGAAAAGCGTGTTTGCCGGCTTCGTGACCGATGTGGGCGGCAAGACCAGCCACACCGCGATCGTCGCGCGCAGCATGGACATTCCCGCCGTGGTGGGCGCGCGCACGGCCAGCCAGCTCGTGCGGCAGGACGACTGGATCATTGTCGATGGCGAGGCCGGCATCGTCATCGTCGACCCCTCGCCCATCATCCTCGCGGAGTACGGCTTCAAGCAGCGCCAGGGTGCACTGGAGCGCGAGCGGCTCTCGCGCTTGCGCCACACACCGGCGGTCACCCGCGACGGGCAGCGCATCGAGCTGCTGGCCAACATCGAAATGCCCGACGACACGCGCGCGGCGCTCAAGGTGGGCGCGGTCGGCGTCGGGCTGTTTCGCTCGGAGTTCCTGTTCATGGGCCGCCACGGCGTGCTGCCCGATGAGGAGGAGCAGTACCAGGCCTACCGCGCCGCCGTCGAAGGCATGCAAGGCCTGCCGGTGACCATTCGCACCGTCGACGTTGGCGCGGACAAGCCGCTCGACGAAGTGCGGCACGATGAGGCGCACCTCAACCCGGCGCTGGGGCTGCGCGCGATTCGCTGGAGCCTGTCGGAGCCGGCCATGTTCCTCACCCAGCTGCGCGCCATCCTGCGCGCAGCAGCCCACGGGCCGGTGAACCTATTGATTCCCATGCTCGCGCACCTCGGGGAAATACGGCAGACCCAGGTCTTACTCGCCCAGGCGCGCGCGCAGCTCGAACGCGCGGGCACGCCCCACGGCTGGGTGCGTGTGGGCGCGATGATCGAAGTACCCGCGGCAGCCTTGATCGTCGACCGCTTTGCGCAAGGCTTCGACTTCCTCTCCATCGGCACCAACGACCTGATCCAGTACACCCTGGCGATCGACCGTGCCGACGAAACCGTCGCCCATCTCTACGACCCGCTGCATCCGGCCGTGCTGCGGCTGATTGCGGCCACGCTCGACGCGGGCACGCGCCATGGCAAGCCGGTGAGCCTCTGCGGCGAGATGGCGGGCGACCCGGCGCTCACGCGCTTGCTGCTGGGGCTGGGGCTGCGCAGCTTTTCGATGCACCCGGCGCAAATCCTCGCGGTCAAGCAAGAGGTCTTGCGCGCCGACGCCGCGCGGCTGCGCGACTGGGCGCTCGCCGTGATCGCGGCCGACGAGCCCGCGGCCATGCTGGCTGCGTCGGCCTGATCAACGCGCGCGTGTGCCGACCACGGCTGCGCCGATGATGAGCGCGCCGGCCAGCCACACGCTCGGCGCGGGCGACTCACCGCGCACCGCGACCAGCAGCAGCGTCGACAGCAGCGGCGTGAGAAAGCTCAGGATGCCGATGTGCCGCGCATCGCCACGCTTCAAGGCCGCATCCCACAAAAAGAACGCCGCGCCGAGCGGGCCCAGGCCCATCAGCGCGATCAGCCCGAGGTCGCGCGCGCTCAGGTGCACCGCCGGCTCCAGCAGCGCATGGCACAGCAGCGAAAGCAAGCCCGAGACCAGCGCGAACAGGCCGATGGCAGCGGTGGGGAAGGCACGCACGCGCTGCGTCAGCAGCGAGTAGCTCGCCCACACGAAGGCCGCGCCCGCCGCGGGCAGATAGCCCCAGGCCAGTCCGCCGGTGAGACCATCCGAGCTGCCGCGCCCGCCCAGAATCACCAGCGCCGCGCCGGCAAAGCCGATCAGCGCCGAGGCCACATGCCGCAGCCGCAGCCGCACGCCGCGCAGAAACAGCGGCGCGAGCACCACCATCAGCAGCGGCCAGAGGTAGTTCACCAGATTGGCCTCGACCGGCGGCGCGTGCGCCAGCGCGGTGAACAGCAAAAAGTGGTAGCCAAACAGCCCGTAGACGCCCAGCGCGAGCGTGCGCGTGGGGACGCACCATTGACGAGGGTCAAGTCTGGAGAGCGGCAAAGCCACGACACTGCCGACCAGCAACGCGCTGCCCGTCAGCAGAAACGGCGGCACGTGCGCCAGCGCCACGCCCAGCGTGGCCAGCGTCGCCCACAGGCCGATGGCGCCGAGCGCCAGCAAGGTCGGTGCGGCCTTCCTCACATCGTCACCACAAGGAAACCACGCCCATGAGCAGCTTCGACCACAAAGCCTTGATGAAAGACATCAACGAAAGCCTCGCCCCGTTTCGCAAAACCCAGCCTCATGCCATGGCCGGCTTTGGCCAGCTCGCGCGCGCCGCCGTGACCGATGGCGTGCTCAGCGCCAAGCACAAGGAGCTGATCGCGCTGGCGATCGGGATTTCCAAGGGCTGCTCGGGGTGTATCGGCTTTCATGTGAAGGCGCTGCACCAGCTCGGCTGCACGCGCGCCGAGTTGGAAGAGATGCTCGCGGTTTGCGTCTACATGGGCGGCGGCCCATCGCTGATGTACTCGGCCGAGGCCCTGGCTGCGTGGGAGAAAACGGCGCCGGAAGCCCAAGCGTCTGCTACATAACGAATAGCACAGGAGCGGCATTTCACGCCGGCATATGGCCAAAAAGCCTGAAAACCGTGCTCAGCGGGTGCCTGCGGCCTCGCCGAGCACGCCGCCGGCCTGCTGGTCGGCGTGGTAGCTGCTGCGCACCAGCGCGCCCACGGCCGCGTGGCGAAAGCCCATCGCGTAAGCCTGTTCCTCGAACATGCGGAAGGTGTCGGGGTGCACGTAGCGCCGCACCGGCAGGTGGTGGCCGCTGGGCGCGAGGTACTGGCCGATGGTCAGCATGTCGATGTCATGCGCGCGCATGTCGCGCATGACCTGCAGGATTTCCTCGTCCGTCTCGCCCAGGCCCACCATCAGGCCGCTCTTGGTCGGGATGTGCGGGAACAGCGCCTTGAACTTCTTGAGCAGGTTCAGGCTGAACGCATAATCCGAGCCCGGGCGGGCTTCCTTGTAGAGCCGCGGCACCGTCTCGAGGTTGTGGTTCATCACGTCGGGCGGAGCGGCCTTGAGGATTTCGAGCGCGCGGTCGTCGCGGCCGCGGAAGTCCGGCACCAGCACCTCGATTTGCGTCTGGGGCGAGAGCTCGCGCGTCTTGCGGATGCACGCGACGAAGTGGCCGGCACCGCCGTCGCGCAGGTCGTCACGGTCCACGCTGGTGATGACGACATAGCGCAGCTTGAGCGCGGCAATCGTGCGCGCCAGGTTTTCCGGCTCCGCCGGGTCGAGCGGGTCCGGCCGGCCGTGGCCCACGTCACAGAACGGGCAGCGGCGCGTGCACTTGTCACCCATGATCATGAAGGTGGCCGTGCCCTTGCCGAAGCACTCGCCGATGTTGGGGCACGAGGCCTCCTCGCAGACCGTCACCAATCGGTTCTGTCGCAGGATGTCCTTGATCTCGTAGAAGCGCGTGGTCGGGCTGCCCGCCTTCACCCGGATCCACTCGGGCTTGCGCAGCACGTCGCCGCCCGTCTGCACTTTCACCGGAATGCGCGCGAGTTTGGCCGCGGCCTTCTGCTTGGCGCTGGCGTCATAGGCTTCGCGCGGCTGGGCGTCGTGTACGACGCGGGATTCGGTGGGGTTCATGGTCATGGCGTCTCAGGCGCGGCCTTCAGTGGGGGCGGGGTGCGAGTCGGCGCTCGAGCTCCCGCGCGAGCTGCCGGGCCACGTCGTCCCAGCGCGCTGCGACGCCGATTGTAGAAAGGTCCACGGTGCGCAAGCCCGCGTAGCCGCAGGGGTTGATGCGCGCATAGGGCTCGAGGTCCATCGCCACGTTGAGCGCCACGCCGTGGTAGCTGCAATTGCGGCTGACCTTGATGCCCAGCGCCGCGATCTTGCCCAGCCCGCGGAACGGGTCGCCCGCGGGCATGGGGCCGGTGAGCGCGGCATGCGAGAACGGGTCGTCGAGTCGCACATACACGCCGGGCGCGCCGCTGACGCGGTGGCCGGTGACACCGAACTGCGCCAGCGTGTCGATCAGCGCAGCTTCGAGCCGCCAGACGTATTCCTTGACGAAATAGCCCGCGCGCCGCAGATCGATCAGCGGATAGGCCACCACCTGCCCCGGTCCGTGGTAGGTCACCTGTCCGCCGCGGTTGGTCTGCACCACCGGAATGTCACCGGGTGCGAGCACATGCTCCGCGCGGCCCGCCAGCCCCTGCGTGTACACGCTCGGATGCTCGCAGATCCAGAGTTCGTCGGGCGTGTGTGCGTCGCGCCGGGCGGTGTAGTCCTGCATCGCCGCCAACGTCGGACCATAGTCCACGCGGCCGAGCCAGCGCGTCTGCATCGCGCCCGCCGGCTCGGTCACAGCACCACCTGCACCATCGGGTGCGTGGAGAGCGTGCGGTAAAGCTCATCGAGCTGCTCGCGGCTCGTCGCGTGGATGTGCAAGGTCAGGCCGAGGTATTTGCCGGTGCGGCTCGGGCGTTGCTCGAGGGTTTGCGGGTCGTAGGCCGGATCAAAAGCCCGCGCCACATGCACCACGGCCTCGACGAAGCCCTCCACCTGCGCACCCATGACCTTGATTGGGAACAGGCACGGATACTCGATCAGCGAGTCCTGGTGCGGCTTTCCCAAGCGGTCGTTCGGATTCGTCGGCTCGTTCATTGCGAAGACTCCTGCTTGGCTTGTTGATACGCCGCGTACAGCGCCGCATAAACCGGCCCCGGCTTGCCGCTGCCCACGGGGCGGTCATCGAGCGTCGTCACGGGTAGTACCTCCTTCGTGGCCGATGACAGCAACAACTCATCGGCCGCTTCCACCTCCGCTCGGTCGATCCGCCGCAACTCGAAACCCAAGCCCAGCTGGCGGCAGAACGATTCGATCAGGCGATAACGCACCCCTTCGAGCACCAGATGGTCGAGCGGTGGCCCCATCACGGTGCGCCCCCGCACCACCCACACATTGCTCGCCGAGCCTTCGCTCAGGAAGCCCTCGCGGAACATGATGGTTTCTGCAGCGCCCACGTCGGCGCTGATTTGCCGCGCCAACACAGACCCGAGCAGGCTGGTGCTTTTGATGTGCGCCAGCTTCCAGCGGAAATCCTCGGCGCTGACGCAGGCCACCCCTAGTGTGCGGTCGAGGCTCGAGGGCGGTCGCATCACGTTCGTCATCGCAAACACCGTGGGGCTTGCGTCCGTCGGGATGACATGGTCACGCAGCGCAATGCCGCGCGTGACCTGCAGATAGACCAACTGGTCGAGCCGGCTCACGTCGCCTTCGGCGCGCTGCACGGCCAGGCGCTCGATCAGCTGCTGCGCGATCGCAAGCCAGCCCGCGCGGTCGAGCGGTGGGGTCATGCGGACGGCGGCCAGCGAACGCTCGAGCCGATCCATGTGCTGCGCGAACAGGAAGGGTCGCCCCGCATAGACCGGGATCACTTCGTAGACGCCGTCGCCAAAAATGAACCCGCGGTCCATCACGCTGACTCGGGCGTTGGGCAACTCGGTGTACGCGCCGTTGAGGTAGCAGGGCAGAGGAGGCAAATCTTCGGCTTGCATGAGCGGGATTGTCCAACGCTTTTGCCCCGCGGAGGCGCCTCCTTGGTTTCGGGAGCTGGCCGCCTCGGGCGAAAAGCCTGGCGATTCAGGGGTTTCTCCGTATAATGAGGGGCTTTGCGGGCACCACGCAGCACTTCGGCGGCGAGTCCCGGTGGGCTTTCGATCCTGAGCCCAGCCGGAAAACCTCTGGATCCACAAGATGACACGTGACGATTCGGCGGAAGAATTCAAGCCGCTGAGCGCCGAAGAAGCTCGGGCCCTGCTGGAGCGGCTTCCCCGGCTCTCGCCTTGGCGGGTCGTGTGGGTCCAGGCCATCGTCGGGTTCATCGTTGCGGCGATGGCGGGCGCCCTCAGCGGCCGACTGGCCGTTTTGGGGTCGGCGGCCTACGGCGCCATGGCGGTCGTGTTGCCCACGGCCGTCTTGGCTCGGGGGATCTCCGGCAAGGCGGCTTCGGGTGCGTCCCAGTCGGCGATGCGGTTCTTCGTCTGGGAAGCGGCAAAAGTTGGACTGACGGTGGCACTGCTGATGTTGGCGCCCCGCCTGGTCCCAGGTTTGAGTTGGCCCGCGCTGTTGATCGGCCTGGTGCTGACGATGAAGGCATATTGGGTGGCGCTTTGGCGTCGCGCATCGTTTGGAAACTGAAAACGGGTAGGAACACCGATGGCTGCTGAACAACACGGACCGACCGCGGGCGAGTACATCGTCCACCACCTCACCCATTGGCAGAACAAGCCGATGCAAGGGGTGATCGACTTTTCCGTCTTCAACCTCGATTCCATTTTCTGGTCGGTGGTCTTGGGCATCGTCGGCACCTGGCTGCTGTGGCGCGCCGCCCGTTCCGCCACTTCGGGGGTTCCTGGACGTTTCCAAGCGGCCGTCGAAATCCTGGTCGAAATGGTCGACAGCCAGGCCAAGGGCATCATCCACAATGCCGAGAGCCGCAAGCTCGTCGCCCCCATGGCCCTGACCGTGTTTGTCTGGATCTTCCTGATGAACGCCATGGACCTTTTGCCGGTCGACTTCATTCCCATGATCTGGTCTTGGATCTACGGCGCGGCCGGGCACGATCCACATCATGCCTACATGCGCGTCGTCCCCACCGCAGACCTCTCTACGACGCTCGGACTGTCGGTCTCGGTGCTGCTCGTCTGCATTGCCTACAACATCAAGATCAAGGGTATCGGCGGCTGGGTCCACGAGCTGTTCACCGCGCCTTTCGGCAGCCACCCCTTGCTGTGGCCGGTCAATTTCGTGATGCAGATGATCGAATTTGCAGCCAAAACGGTTTCGCACGGGATGCGACTGTTTGGCAACATGTACGCGGGTGAGCTGGTCTTCATGCTGATCGCACTGATGGGCGGCGCTGCAGCGATGTCGCTGTCGGGCATCTTGCTGCCGATCGGGCATGTGATTGCGGGCAGCATTTGGGCCATCTTCCACATCCTGATCATCACGCTGCAGGCTTTCATCTTCATGATGCTGACGCTGGTGTACGTCGGTCAGGCGCACGACGCGCACTGATTTCCCTTTCCCCAACCTTTCTCAACTTTCTTTTTTCAATAGGAGCTTCAAATGGAACACGTTCTCGGCTTTGTCGCGCTCGCCGCTGGTCTCATCATCGGTCTCGGCGCCATCGGTGCTTGTATCGGTATCGGCATCATGGGCAGCAAGTACCTCGAGTCCGCCGCCCGCCAGCCTGAGCTCATGAACGAGCTGCAAACCAAGATGTTCCTGCTCGCCGGTCTGATCGACGCCGCCTTCCTGATCGGTGTCGGTATCGCGATGATGTTTGCGTTCGCCAACCCCTTCGTCCTGAAGTAATCGCGGCCCTCTTTGAAACCAACGTCTGAAAGGGTGTTGCCGTGAGCATCAACGCAACCCTATTCGTCCAGGCGATCGTCTTTGCGATTCTGGTGTGGTTCACGATGAAGTTCGTGTGGCCGCCGATCGCAACGGCCCTGGACGAGCGTGCCCGGAAAATCGCCGACGGGCTTGCCGCGGCCGACAAGGCGCGGTCCGAGCTGTCCGCCGCGAATCAGCGCATCGAGGCCGAACTGGCCCAGGCGCGCGCGGAATCGGCGGCCCGTCTGGCCGAAGCCGAGCGGATGGCGCAGCGCGTCATCGAGGAGGCCAAGGCTCGCGCCAATGAAGAGGCAGCTAAGATCGTTGCAGCCGCTCAGGCCGAAGCCGAGCAGCAAGCCGTCAAGGCGCGCGAAGCGCTCCGTGAGCAGGTCGCGATTCTGGCCGTCAAAGGCGCCGAGCAAATCCTGCGTAAGGAAGTCAATCCGGCCGTCCACGCAGAATTGCTCCATCGTCTGAAGTCTGAGCTGTAAGAGGGACGTCCATGGCCGAACTTGCCACCATTGCACGCCCCTACGCCGAAGCTCTGTTCAAGGCGACCGCCGCCGATCTCGACGGCACGGTGGCATGGCTCGACGAGCTCGCTGTCATTGCCCAAAACGAGCAACTGTTGCAGTTTGCGGAAGATCCCAAGGTCAGTGCCGAACAGGTTTTCGAGCTGGTTCGCTCGGTGCTGCGCACCCCGTTGCCCGAAGTGGGGCAGAACTTTCTGCGGACCGTGATCGAGAACGGGCGCCTTGCGGTCTTGCCCGAGATCGCGGCCCAATACCGCGCCTTGCGCAGCGAGCAGCGCGGTGTCGCAGAAGCGGTCATCCAAAGCGCCTACCCGATCGATCCCGCCGCGTTGCAAGACGTCTTGGCGGTGCTCGAGCGGCGCTTTGGTCGCAAGCTCGACGCCCGCGTCGAAGTCGACCCGGCTTTGATCGGCGGGATCCGCGTCTCGGTGGGCGACGAGGTGCTCGACGCCTCGGTCCAAGCCCGTTTGGAACAAATGAAAGTCGCGCTGACGGCGTAAGCCATCGGCTCATTTAAGAAAGAAGGAAAGAGTCATGCAACTCAATCCCGCAGAGATTTCCGAACTCATCAAGAGTCGCATCGAAGGGCTGGCCCCCAGCGCCGACATTCGCAACCAGGGCACCGTCGTGTCCGTGACCGACGGCATCGTCCGCATCCACGGCCTGTCCAATGCGATGCAGGGCGAAATGCTCGAATTCCCGGCGACCGCGGCCGGCGTTCCCACCTATGGCCTCGCCTTGAACCTCGAGCGCGACTCCGTCGGCGCCGTGATTCTGGGCGAGTACGAGCACATTTCGGAAGGCGACACCGTCAAGTGCACGGGCCGCATTCTCGAAGTGCCCGTGGGCCCCGAACTCATCGGCCGCGTCGTCAACGCGCTGGGCCAACCCATTGACGGCAAGGGCCCGATCAATGCCAAGCTCACCGACGTCATCGAAAAGGTCGCCCCGGGCGTGATCGCCCGGAAGTCGGTCGACCAACCCGTCCAGACCGGTCTGAAGTCCATCGACTCGATGGTCCCGGTCGGCCGTGGCCAGCGTGAATTGATCATTGGCGACCGCCAGACCGGTAAGACTGCCGTGGCGATCGACGCGATCATCAATCAAAAAGGTCAGAACATGACCTGTATCTACGTGGCCATCGGTCAAAAGGCCTCGTCGATCAAGAACGTCGTTCGTGCGCTCGAGCAGGCCGGCGCGATGGAGTACACCATCGTCGTGGCTGCTTCGGCATCCGAGTCGGCCGCCATGCAGTACATCGCAGCCTACTCCGGCTGCACGATGGGTGAATACTTCCGTGACCGAGGCCAGGACGCCCTCATCGTCTATGACGATCTGTCGAAGCAGGCGGTGGCCTACCGCCAGGTGTCGCTGCTGCTGCGCCGTCCGCCGGGCCGCGAAGCCTACCCTGGCGACATCTTCTACCTGCACAGTCGTCTGCTCGAGCGGGCTGCGCGCGTGAACGCCGACTATGTCGAGAAGTTCACCAATGGAGAAGTCAAGGGCAAGACCGGCTCGTTGACCGCGTTGCCGATCATCGAAACCCAAGCCGGTGACGTCTCGGCCTTCGTTCCGACCAACGTGATTTCGATCACGGACGGCCAGATCTTCTTGGAAACCAACCTGTTCAACGCCGGCATCCGTCCCGCCATCAACGCGGGTATCTCGGTGTCTCGCGTGGGTGGTGCGGCGCAGCCCAAGCTGATCAAGTCGCTCTCCGGCGGCATCCGGACCGACCTCGCGCAGTACCGCGAACTCGCGGCCTTCGCCCAGTTTGCGTCGGACCTCGACGAAGCCACGCGCAAGCAGCTCGACCGCGGCGCGCGCGTCACCGAGCTGCTCAAGCAGCCGCAGTACAGCCCGCTGCCCATCTCGCTGATGGCCGCCTCGCTCTACGCGGTGAACAAGGGCTTCCTCGACGACATCGACGTGAAGAAAGTCCTTCCGTTCGAACATGGCCTGCATGCTTATCTGAAAGACAAGCACGCCGCGCTGTTGGCCAAGCTCGAAGCCGAGAAGGCCATGGACAAGGACGCCGAGGCCGAGCTCAACGCCGCCATCACCGCCTTCAAGAAAACGTTCGCCTGAACGCGTCGGAGCTTTAGGAGGCTGATATGGCAGCAGGCAAGGAAATTCGGGACAAGATCAAATCGGTGGAGAACACCAAGAAGATCACCAAGGCGATGGAAATGGTCGCCGCCTCCAAGATGCGCAAAGCGCAGGACCGGATGCGTGCTGCCCGCCCCTACAGTGAGAAAGTGCGGGCCATTGCGGTCAACCTCGGCGAGGCCAACCCCGAATACGTGCATCCGTTCATGCGGGTTCACGATGTGAAGGCGTCGGGCTTCGTGGTGGTCACGACGGACAAGGGCTTGTGCGGCGGCATGAATACCAACATCCTTCGTGCCGTGACCAACAAGATGCGCGATGTCCAGGCGCAGGGCCACGACATCCGCACGGTCGCCATCGGCAACAAGGGCTTGGGCTTCCTCAACCGCATCGGCGCGAAGGTGTTTGCCCAAGCGACGCAGCTCGGCGACACCCCGCACCTCGATCGCCTCATCGGCCCGGTCAAGGTGCTGCTCGACCAATACGCCAAGGGCGAACTCAACGCGGTTTACCTGTGCTACACCCGCTTCATCAACACGATGAAGCAGGAGTCGGTCGTCGAGCGCCTGTTGCCCCTGTCGGCCGCCGAGATGAGTGAGCAGTCGCGTGCCGCCGGCGCGCAACACTCCTGGGACTACATCTACGAGCCCGATGCGCAAAGCGTCATCGATGACCTGCTGCTTCGCTATGTCGAGGCATTGGTTTATCAGGCCGTTGCGGAAAACATGGCGTCCGAGCAGTCCGCTCGGATGGTGGCCATGAAGGCGGCGACCGACAACGCGGGCAACGTGATCAGTGAACTCAAGCTCGTCTACAACAAGACGCGCCAAGCGGGCATCACGAAGGAACTCTCCGAGATCGTGGCGGGCGCCGCTGCGGTCTGACGGCAGGCCGCAGGGTCGACGGTTCATCAAGATTGATATTTTTGGAGCAAAAAATGGCTCAGGTTGAAGGAAAAATTGTTCAGTGCATCGGCGCCGTCGTGGACGTCGAGTTTCCGCGGGACCAAATGCCCAAGGTGTACGACGCACTCAAGATGGAAGGGTCGGCGCTGACTTTGGAAGTTCAGCAACAGCTCGGCGACGGCATCGTTCGTACCATTGCGCTTGGCTCTTCCGAGGGTCTGCGTCGCGGCATGATGGTGCAGAACACCGGCCACCCAATCACCGTGCCCGTCGGCAAGGCGACCCTCGGGCGCATCATGGACGTGCTCGGCAACCCCATCGACGAGCGCGGGCCGGTCGATTCCGAGCTCACCGCCTCGATTCACCGCAAGGCGCCGTCTTATGACGAGCTGTCGCCTTCGACCGAGCTGCTCGAGACCGGCATCAAGGTGATCGACTTGGTTTGCCCGTTTGCCAAGGGCGGCAAGGTGGGTCTGTTCGGCGGCGCCGGTGTCGGCAAGACCGTCAACATGATGGAACTCATCAACAACATCGCCAAGGCGCACTCGGGTCTGTCCGTGTTCGCGGGCGTGGGTGAGCGCACCCGCGAGGGCAACGACTTCTACCACGAGATGGCCGAGTCGGGCGTCGTGAAGCTCGACAACCTCGCCGAGTCGAAAGTGGCCATGGTGTACGGTCAGATGAACGAGCCGCCGGGCAACCGCCTGCGCGTGGCGCTCACCGGTCTGACCATCGCTGAATCCTTCCGCGACGAGGGCCGCGACGTGCTGTTCTTCGTGGACAACATCTATCGCTACACCCTAGCCGGTACCGAAGTGTCCGCGCTGTTGGGACGTATGCCTTCGGCCGTGGGTTATCAGCCGACGCTGGCGGAAGAAATGGGTCGGCTGCAAGAGCGGATCACCTCGACCAAAGTGGGCTCGATCACCTCCATTCAGGCCGTCTACGTTCCGGCCGACGACTTGACCGACCCGTCGCCCGCGACGACCTTCGCGCACCTGGACTCGACCGTCGTGTTGTCTCGTGACATTGCCGCGCTCGGTATCTATCCCGCGGTGGATCCGCTGGACTCCACCAGCCGTCAGCTCGACCCGCTGGTCGTGGGTCAGGAGCACTACGAAACCGCGCGCGCCGTCCAAGGCACGCTGCAGCGCTACAAAGAACTGCGCGACATCATCGCCATTCTCGGTATGGACGAGTTGGCTCCCGAAGACAAGCTGGCGGTGGCCCGCGCCCGGAAGATGCAGCGCTTCCTGTCGCAGCCGTTCCACGTGGCTGAAGTGTTCACGGGCGCCCCTGGCAAGTACGTCCCGCTGTCCGAGACGATCCGGGGTTTCAAGATGATCGTCAACGGCGAGTGCGACCATCTGCCCGAGCAGGCCTTCTACATGGTCGGCACGATCGACGAGGCGTTCGAGAAGGCGAAGAAACTGGCCTGAAGCTGAGCGGCCTGGCTCTCCTGTTCGGGGCGGGCCAGGCCATCCGTCCGGTTTTCTTCCAACTTCTCATTTCATGGAGCAACTATGAGCACGATCCACGTCGATGTGGTCAGCGCCGAGGAGTCCATCTTCTCGGGAGAGGCGCGTTTCGTCGCCTTGCCCGGTGAGGTGGGCGAACTGGGCATCTATCCGCGCCATACGCCGCTGATTTCGCGCATCAAGGCGGGGTCGGTTCGTATCGAGCTCGCGGACGGGCGAGAAGAGTTCATCTTCGTCGCTGGTGGCATCCTCGAAGTTCAGCCCAATCGGGTCACGGTTCTGTCGGACACGGCGGTTCGCGGCAAGGATCTCGACGAAGAGAAAGCCAACGAGGCGCGCCGTGCCGCCGAAGACGCGCTCAAGAACGCCAAGAGCGAGATCGAGCTGGCCAAGGCTAAATCCGAACTGGCGGTCATGGCTGCCCAGCTCGCCGCCTTGCGCAAGTACCGCAGCAAGAAGTGGAGCGACTGAAGCCGACTCGCTTCGCTCGCCCCCTAGAAAAGCCCCCGGGAAATGTGCTTTCCGCGGGGGTTTTGTTTTTTGGATCTGCGGGAACCGCTCATGGGCTCAGCGGCCGGGGGCGCACCGCCGACCGGTGCACGCCCACACGGCAGCTATTCGGCGTGGCCCGAGGCGCCTTCCCGGCGATAGTGGCCAGACTTGCCGCCCTTTTTTTCGATCAGGCGCACCGCCTGAATGGTCATGCCGCGATCGACTGCCTTGCACATGTCGTAGATGGTCAGGAGAGCCACCTGGACAGCCGTCAGCGCCTCCATTTCGACGCCGGTTGGGCCGACCGTTTCCACCGTCGCCTGGCACTCCACGGCGGGCGTTTCACCGCATTCGGCCGCGCTGGGCGTGAGTTCGATCGCGACGTGGGTCAAGGCCAAAGGGTGGCACAAGGGAATGAGGTCGCTCGTGCGCTTGGCGGCCATGATGCCGGCAACCCGAGCGATGCCCAGGACATCGCCCTTACGGCTGGTGCCCGCCCGGATCTGCTCGAGCGTGGCCGGCTGCATCTCGATGCGGCCCGCAGCGACGGCGGTTCGGCGGGTCGCGGGCTTTTCGGCGACGTCGACCATATGGGCGCGGCCCTGCGCATCGAAATGCGTGAGCGTCGAGGTGGCAGATGGGTCGGTCTTCATAAGGCAGAGTCCGGGTTGGGCGCGGAGTTGAACCCAGATTGTCCATTAGGCGGCCCGACGAGCCTACGCACGCCCTGGCGGTCGCTTTGCGGCGTCTTCGCCCCCGTGCTCGTCGCCAATAGACTAGGCTATTGGCTCCTCCCCCGTGCGCGAATCCACGCGCAAACCGCCGCGCCATCTTCGTGCATCCTAATGGACAATCTGGGTTGAATTTTGCGCGCATCATAGTGCTTCGTTTTCCCTCCTCTGAAGGCTACGTTCCGATATGAAGCCCATGGTCCAGGCGCTGCGCGCGCATTTGCCCCGGTTGCTGCGGTTTCGTCCCATGGTGCTGGCCCTTTCGATCGGTCTCGCAGCCGTGACCAGCCTGGCGCCGAGCCAGAGCGCTGCGCAACTTCCGGCACTCGGAGATGGTAGCTCGCTGGGGGCTGCCGAAGAGCGCAGCATCGGTGAGCGCATCGCGCGCCTGATCTATGCCGACCCCGACTATCTGGATGATCCCGTCCTGGCCGACTATGTCGAGGGTGTGTGGGCGCCCCTTCTCGCCGCGGCCAAGCTGCGGGGGGAATTGCCGCCGGAACTCGAAGACCGTTTCGCCTGGCAAATCATGTTGCTGCGCGACCGCAGCATCAATGCGTTTGCGCTGCCGGGCGGTTACCTGGGCCTGAATCTCGGGCTGATCGGCGCGGTGAGCCAGCGGGATGAACTCGCCTCGGTGCTGGCGCATGAGCTCAGCCATGTGACGCAACGCCACATTGCCCGCATGTTCGAGCGGCAGGATCAGCAGGCGCCCTTGTTGCTCGGGGCGTTGTTGCTGGGGGCGGCGGCGATGAGCCGCAACCCGGAAATGGCCAACGCCATCCTCGTGGGCGGCCAGGCGGTCGCCGCGCAACAGCAACTCAACTTCACCCGTGACATGGAGCGTGAAGCGGACCGCGTCGGATTGGGTCTGATGGGCCAAGCCGGCTACCAGCCGGAGGCTTTCGTGCGGATGTTCGAGCGGCTGCAGCAAAGCGCACGCCTCAACGACGATGGAAGCTTTCCCTACCTGCGCAGCCACCCGCTCACGACCGAACGTCTCGCGGAGATGCGCGCTCGATTGTCGGAGCGTGCCAACCCCGGCGCTGAGCCGCCAACGGACATGACCCAAATGCTGATGGCGGCGCGCGCGCGGGTGCTGGCCAAGCCGGGCGCCGATGCGCTGCGCCGATGGGCGCAGGAGCCGCGTGATCCGGCTTTCGCGACCCAAAGTGCGCCGCGCCGGGCAGCGGCGCTGTATGCCGCGGCCTTGGCGCAGCAGGCGCTGGGCGATGCCTCGGCCGCAGAACGGATGGCGGCGGACCTGGTCCCTCTCGTGTCGGACGATGCGCAAGCCTCGCGCTGGGTGCGCCTGCTGCGCGCCGAGTTGGCGTTGAACGCTGGCCGCCCCGATGTTGCCCTCGCGGTGTTGCGGCTGGGCGGTCCGCAGCAGCGCGAGAGCCTGCCGCGCCCGGAGCGTCTGCTGGTGGCCGAGGCCGAAATCCAGCGGGGTCAGCCCGAGCGCGCGGCGTCGACCTTGCAAACCTGGCTGGCCACCCATCCGAAGGATGGCCTGGCCTGGCACTGGCTCGCGCAAGCCTGGCGCAAGCAAGGCTGGACCGCGCAAGCCGTGCGTGCCGAGGGCGAGCAACGTTGGGCACGGCTGGACCTGACCGGCGCGCTCGACCGCTTCCGGGCCGCGCAAGCGCTCCTTGCGCAGGCGCCAAAAACGCCTGCCAATGACATCGAAGCGGCGATCGTCGACAGCCGGGTGCGTCAAACTCAGGCGGCCTTGAAGGAGGAATTGCAGCGCGAGCGGCCCAGCCGCTGAGGCCGCGTTGCCTCAGACGACCGCGTCGATCAGCAAGCCGAGTGCCGAATAAATCAGCGATCCGAGGAGTGCCGCACCAAAGCCGCTCACCTGAAAGCCCGCGAGAATGCTGCCCGCGAGCCAAAACATCAAGGCGTTGATGACGAAAAGGAACAGCCCCAGCGTCACGACGGTGACCGGCAGGGTCAGCAGCACCAGCACCGGCCGCACGATGGTGTTGAGCAGGCCGATGACCGCCGCCGCGACAAGCGCCGCGGTGAATCCAGCGACCTGCACGCCCGGATAGAGCTGAGACACCGCCACCAGCGCGATGGCGTAGAGAAACCACTTCAAAATGAGCTTCATGGCGGCAGGATAACACCGCCCAAGGGCAAGGCGGGAAATCGACTCGCCCTCGGGCGCAGCCCGACGCGCTGCCGACAGTCCCTGGGTTCAGCCGGCGGGCTTCGAGCGCCGGCGGCGCCAAAGGTCCAGGCCCAGAACGCCTGCGACGCAGAGGACGCCCAAGCCCCAGCGGGCAGCGGTTTGCCCCGTGGTGGCGGCCTGTGCGTTGCCAAACCAGGGGGCCAGCAGCGGCTCGCCGGCCACCATGTGGGCGCCGGTCCAGGCCAGGACGGCGGCGCCGAGATGAATGATCACCGGGAAGCGCTCCACGAGCTTGAGGACGACGCTACTGCCGAACACGACGATGGGCACGCTGATCAACAGCCCGACGATCACCAAATCGATGGCGCCGTGGGCGGCCCCCGCCACACCGAGCACGTTGTCGATGCCCATCAGGGCGTCGGCGACGACGATGGTGCGGATGGCGCCAGCGAAGGTCTGGGCCGGTTTGACCAGAGCCTGTCCCTCGTCGTCGGTGCCCTCGTCATCGTCGAGCAACTGATACGCGATCCAAAGCAGACCGAGGCCGCCGACGGCCATGAGGCCCGGGATGCGCAGCAACCAAACCACCCCGACCGTCATGGCGCTGCGCACGACGATGGCGCCCACCGTTCCCCAGACGATGGCCCGGCGCTGCAGCGCGCTGGGCAGGGTGCGCGCCGCCAGCGCGATGACGATGGCGTTGTCGCCGGCCAGGACGAGGTCGATCAGAACGATGGCGAGCAGAGCGGACCACCAGCCCGCGGAGAATAGATCCAACAAGGTCACTTCCAATTCAGAGGCGCTGCAACAAGGCCGCCAATGATAGGTCGAGCAGGACGGATGGGAGCGGCTGGGTGCGCCCGTGGTGGTCGGCGGCCCAAATCCCCA